>NZ_HF991085.1:0-69489 GCF_000432295.1 Bacteroides sp. CAG:189 | reverse complement strand
CCAAATCAAGAAATTCATGTGCAGAATCGAGAATATGTGCTCCCCAATCACCAAGTGCCCCCATCCCAAAATCATACCAGCAACGCCATTGTCCATTGATGTAATCATGATTATAATCATGCCAAGACTCAGTACCCAACCAACCATCCCAATCCAATGTTTGTGGAACCGGTTCACCGGAAGGCATACCCGTCATTTTAGAATCGAAACCATGCCAACGACGCGGATTATTCATATGCGCCGTAATCGCTGTTATATCCTTAATTATACCAGCTTCTTTCCAAGCCTTAAACTGGAAATAATTTGCTTCGGAGTGTCCTTGATTACCCATTTGTGTTACAACACCATATTTCGCAGCTCCACGCATCATCAACTCTACTTCATTAAACGTATGAGCCATCGGTTTTTCTACATAAACATGTTTACCCAAAGACATAGCAAGCATAGTGGCGGGAAAATGACTATGATCAGGAGTACCGATACAAACCGCATCAATCTGCCCCTCCATCTTATCGAACATCACACGGAAATCTCGGAATTGGACCGCATCAGGAAATTTATTTACTACTTCTAATGTATGATTGGCACCCATATCCGTGTCACAAAGTGCTACAATGTTACAATGCCCTGTTTTATACAATTCTTTGATTATATCCTTCCCACGATTACCAATTCCAATACAGGCAAGATTTACTTTTTCATTGGCAGGAATTTTACGAGGTTTGGCCCTTCCGGCACAAGAAGCCAGTCCAAATTTTGTAAGTAATAAGCTTCCTGCCAGTATGGAAGTACTTTTAAGAAAATTACGTCTATCCATATATGTATTTATTATTAGTTAATAGTTTCTTTATAGTAAAGCAAAAAATAAATTAAAACTGTCTTCCGAACTAAAATTCATATTTCCCAGAAGATATGTCATCCGGATTGGCTCCATAAAAATAAATAGCTCCATAACTCCAGTTTGCAACGGTAATTCTCGGAAAATTAGGCCGATCCATTGTCAGAAGTACATACCGATAAGGATATCCTTCGGGAAGTGGAACGACACTTGCCCAAACGCGTCCTGCAGGCTTTGGCCAATGTGGCTGTAGATTGAGTTTCAGTTCACCTATCTCCTCAAGATCTGGATAACGATGTATTCTTAGGTTACCAAGTCCCCCCATCAAAGCATAATGTTTATTGCCAATCCTTTGAATAGATGTTCCGGTGGAATTTGTTTTTATGGGAGGAGCCACAACTTTAAACTTACCATTCCATTGATCAGATTCGAATGTTCGTGAAGTAATGGTCCCATGTATGAATGCCGATGTCAATAATCTCCATTTTTTTACCTCGTTATCATAAAAGATACAAGGATCTTCGTTGTGTCCGTCTATAAAAGAGGAATCAACCAAAGCTGCTTTCATAACCGAATATCCTTTCCGTGGATCTTTAGAAGAAAAAGCCGTTATTAGTCCAGGCTTCGTTCGACCCTCTTTATAGGCACTTCCTCCAAAATCACAAACATATGCTCTCCACTCTTTCGTATTCCGGTCAAAAAACAGATGAGAAGCGTAGTCATTTCTCAGCAAGCCATCGCCATGATCAAAAACGATCATACCCTCAAATCGCAGATCAAAAACAGAAGGATCAAGGCTTAAAACCCCTTGTACGGATTGTGGCGTATCAATTCCTCTGCAACTAAACGTAAACCAAAGTCTCCCGTTTTCAAGATACGGACTCAGATCTTCATTGGAAATAAGACGGATGTCAGCTTGCCCTATCCCAGAAGAGAGAAAAGAGCGTGCTCCGTTTAAAACCACCGTCCCTTGCAAATTCGAAATTAAGTTGAATGTACATCTTTCAGCAGTTTTAACATGCCTGAAATCAAGAACATCTCCGAAGTGCTCTTTCACTGGAATATGCCCGATATACCGAGTTTCATTATTTCGAGTTATAAAAATACCAAGAGTACGCCCGTAAAGCTGTACCCTCAATACAAAAGCACCTTCCGGCAAAGTATTACCATACTTTATCTCTCTCTTCAATTTATTTCCCTCATATAGCCGAAAGAATATCTCATTTCCCTGAGCTGACAATTTGGAAACAACCTGCACTTTGTCACGTAGTCCCATTCGAGCCAATTCAATGCCAATCTCCGTCGGAACAACACCCAAATTATAAGAATCAACATCTATCTCATAGGTTGCATAAGGATTTACCCCGCCCATATAAATACTTATGGATTGATTTCCGGCCTCAGAATCGAGAATCAATTTACCATCATCAATATGGCTCACAAAACTCTCTGCCACTTTAGGCACATGAGAATCGGATACCGTAAAAGCAGGATGCATCGATTCAAACGCGACAATCTCCGATGGTACAAACTCATTAAGAATTAAATTATTCGAAAAAATAAAACGACGAACAGCTAAACGCTGAAAAGATAAATCCAACGGATTTACATCAGGTTTGGTATGAATCGTATCACTGGCCGATAATATAAAATCGTAAAACAAAACAAAGAATAAAAGAGAAAGAAATAATCGTTTCATATGTTATTATTTAATTATCAACTTATCACTTGGTTATTTACTCATTACCTATTTACAATAAAACATGTGTTATATATAGAATCACTATTCTTTGCAGACAATATATATATTCCAGGATTCAACATGTCAATTGGCAACATTTTAGTTCCATCTGGCAGATGCCGCATTATTTTTTTCCCACTAAGAGAATAAACCGTCAACTCTTTCACATTTTTTAAAGAATAATAAAGCACTTTATCCACAGGATTGGGAAAGACAGTAAGTTCCTCCTTATGTTCCTCCTTTAATCCGGTGGTAAAAAACTCAGCAGCCCCCTTTACGATTCCCCCGTCAGTCGCATAAGCAGTTATCTTAACGTTTCCAGGTGCATGTTTAGTCAATACCCCATCTTCAGTAACAGAAGCGATAGCCGAATTTGAGCTTTCCCAATACAACGTTTTATTAGTTGCATTATTAGGTAGAATATTTGCTGCTAATTTTACAGATTTCCCAATAATGCAATCAACCGGTTCAACCTCAATGCTTTCCACCGGTATTCCGCCCGACTGATAATACAATATGCCATTATAATTGACAGACTGTTGTTCCGTAAAAAGTCCAACCCTTGATTTTCCCCAATTACCCTCTATTGCCAATAAATATTTATCGTCTAAAAATAGATGTAATCCATCTTCTTCTCGACGACAACGCATAAAATATCCAGCAGATGCTTCTTCGTCAAAATATGCAGAAAAAGCTCGGGATGCCTCCCCGGCATTATTTGTTACCTCCATACGAATTGCAGTTGTTTTAATAGCCGGAAAACTAAAATGATTGAATTCAGAAAAACATAAATTGCCTTCAAGACAAGCATCCAACGAAACCCATACTCCGTCTTGCAAAGCATAAAATTGTATGTTTTTTGGTAAACCGAATGTCTGGTTCAGATACGGATAATTCCCTTCAAACCAAAGAATATCGATTCCGGAAATCACCAATTCATTTCGAAAATCATATCGGTATGACGAAGTAGGATACTGGTCAAGCGTATAATAGCGAAGGATTCTTTTCTTCAAGGATACAGAACGAGATTCTATGGGTAATCCATTTTCTTTTCCTTCAATATCAAGCATATTCGTCTCATAGTTAACAGTTACGCACACATAATTCTGATCATCAATATACAATGGATAATATCCTACTTTTCCTGAAACCGGTATTTTGTCATTTTTCATATAGACCGAAAACTCGTAATTCCATGCCGGATCACCTTTGAAAATAGCTGCCTTACCTACGTTACTGGTTTGCATTAATCCGGTAGCAGCAACATTCCATGTTCCAGCCGTTTTTTCCCATCCGGTAATATTCGAATCATATTCATCCCAACCCATAGTATATTGAATGGCATCAAATGAAACTCGATCTGAAGTAGCTGTCAACCCTACAGTACCTTTATTTTCAAAGGGAGTAACAATTTCTTCATCTATGGTCAAATTGAATTTATCTAATTCGACCCGAAAACGATTTCCATTCTTATAAATTAATAAAGTATGCCAAGGTTCTTCATAGGTAGATACACGTGGATCATTCTCCAAAAAAGCAAATTTTTCCGGCAATTTCTTAATTGTTTCTATAATTACCCCATTTACTTTTATTTCAGTTTTCCAAGTCATATTTTTCCCTATGGAAATTTTCACCCAATTTTGTTCATCTTGGTAAAAAGCATACACTCCTGCCCGACCACCTGCTCCCTCAATACGGAAAGGAACTTCAAAACGATAATTGGTTTCATACTCTTTCCGAAAAAGTAATTCTCCCCCATTTGAAGTCGTGGGTCGAAGGACACCTCCATAAATCTTCCATGAAGAACTCCCTAAAAACTGAAAAGGATAATAAAATGAATAATCGCAATATGTTATAAAACCCGGCATTGCAGGTCGCGGCCGATAGCCGGATGTATTCTTTACAGTACTACTCTCAACTACAACCTCTTTATCATAAAAGTGAATTCTATCAATTGCCTGTTGTTCGCTTGCATTAAAATACGCCTTGTACATCATCCAATGTTCAAAACCATTAGGTCCAACTATAACATTGGGCTGAGCGGGTGCTATAACAATATCTTCTCCATCCTGATCCCCGGTATCATATAATCCAAAATCAATAAATTGCTGACAATTTGAATCAAAAGTTTCACATGGAGAAGCCGCTTCCACAGCAATAATATTTTCTCCCTCAACTAACATAGCAGGATCAACCTTAGTCATACTATAAGTATTATTATTGGTCTTTATATTGATTTTATTTCCGTTAATATAAAAATTAGCATTAGCAAACACCCAATGTTTTAACGCAACTTTTAAAGGTATGTGATCCAGAATAAATTTTCTCCGGATATAAATATTGGTTGTATTCCATTGGGTTTTCCTTGCTCGTATTTTAGCATTTGTGAATTTCCCCTGATGCAGATCATATTCTTGTAATCCGTATCCTCCTTGAGCTGTTGTCCATGAATTGTCGTCAAAATTTACATAAATCCAGCCATCGGCAGGTGTCTCCGTTATATATTTTGAAGCCCATCCTCCATGTTCTGCAGTATGGAGTATCACCTTATAATCGAGCAATTGCTGTTCCGTATTTCGAATCATCACCGGATTAGGATATTTTTTTGAATTATTAAAATTCATCGGTCCATCACTTTCAGCTACCCCCACTTCATACATGCCAGAACGGGGCCCCATACGGTTTGACGCAAAAAAATTATAATAACGTCCTCTATACTTATACATTTCAGGACCTTCAAAATTATGATGACTGACACTAGTCGGATGTCCGGGTTGATGAGTAATTTGTACATCCGCAAACGTTATATCTTTACGAGAAAAAGGTGAATTCATCTTAAATGTCCAAACTTCCGGTCCATTGATATTAGAAGCAGCACCTGTCAAAGGATGCGGATCAAATCTATTTCGCTTTTTTATCCAATAGATTTCACCGTCCTCATCCTGAAACACCTGAGGATCAATACCATAATCATCAAAAGGTTCAATAATCGAGGCCTCCTTGTATGGTCCAAGAGGCGTAGGCGAATAAGCATGACCAATTCCATTCCAATAGGCATGGAATACTCCGTTTCGGTATATAATATCACCGGCTGCCACTTCAGGATATACATAAGCTTCCGTCCATTTCGGATCATTCAACCATTTAGCCCCATTTGTCGTTATTGATTGTACTCCTTCAGTCCAATTTACCAAGTTTTTTGACATGCATATCTTCCCCTTGGTTCCGCCGCCCATGGCATAATAATATCCCATGAATCGCTCTACACAGCCATCTCTCAAACCTAATGTTACAGGATTACAAAAACTTTTGGCAGCAGGCTGAGCATAAATACTGCCAGAAAGAACGGCAATTAATAATACCGAAAAAATAAACTCGTATTTACCTAACCTCTTGTTCATCATAATATGTTATTCGATGGCAACCACATTTACCTCTAATTTACACTATTCCTTTATTACTTTCCGGTTACTTGTTTTAGATGTTTTTCTTACCTGTACGATGTACATACCTGCCGGAAGGTCTACCATACTAATAGGTTCCGAATCCTGTTGTGCATGTATCAGAACACCTGTTTGGCTGAAAACGCAAATAGACTTAATTGTATCATTTGCTTTAACAGTCAACATATCTTTTACGGGATTGGGATAAATAATACAATCCGAATCACGTTCTACCGTTTCTATACCTGTCATAGTAAAGTCATCGTTAATTGTCACAACAAGATTATCAAATAGGACGTTCGTACTATGAGAACGGAATCCGACTTTTCCGGATATGAAAGGAAACGGATCCGTATAGTCAATCTTAGGAACACTCATGTTGTCCACATAGACTTTAATATTTGCTCCCTTCACTGCCACTCTGATATGATATTTTCTATTCAAACTAAAAGAACCAGGACTGGTAGCTAACGATTTCCAACTGTAATTATGCTTTCCGAGCGTGACTTTATCACTCCCCATCCCTACAAAATAGCCTTGAAAAAAATCTGTTCCTAACCGAGAGTCATTATTTTCTCCACCCTGCGAAGGATTGTTCACCCTGAAAATAAGCCCTGCATTCATTCCATTTTTATAAGTTACATCACAATCAATCGTATAATCGGTCCAACCGATATTCCCCAAAGTACGTTTACCATACCCATTAATACTTGCCTGTCCGGAAACAATCGACCAAGCACCGTCCGTGTAATTCCAACCTTTACCAAATGAATTATCAAACGTATCTGTAACAATCATGGATGTATTATTCCCCTCTCTAAATTGCATCTCATACAGTTCAAACTCGCCTTCCACCGCTTCAATTTTCAACGTTTGATTCCCTGCTGCCAGATTAACTCCCTTAATAGTATATACTTGCCATGTGCCGTTAGTATTGGGTAGTTGAACCGTTTCGGTCAGTTCCGTTTCCCCTTGATATATTTTTATCCGGGAAGTTGCATTTGCCGTAAGATATCTAATGCCAATATTATAAACCCCTTTAATTCTTACATTCACGTTGTATTTATACCATTCACCAGTTTGAATAGCAGTGATATGGAATCCACCGTTACCGTTTTTACTGATATCTACATTATCATTCCTTACGTTTTGGTCACCTGAATTACCTGTATTTCCGATTGTCAGATCATGATAACCGACACCTTCCCCACCGGTGTTATAATGGATTGCTTGAATATCACCCGGTATTGGTTTATAAACATCAAAAATACCGGAACCGTTTACTTTGTCACTTATGGCAATATATGAAAAGTTCCCATTACAATTGCGAGTCATATATCCAATTTGGCCTCCGTCCAAATTACTCGTCAATGTGGCTTTATGCAATCCGTCAATAAAAAACTTATAGTTTTGCATATTTTTCTCAATCCGAATACTATGCCAAACACGATAATTGAAACCTACAGGTAGTTCATAACACTGTACAGTCCCCCAAACATTATTAACCTGAAAATTAATCTCCAATTGGTTAGAACTGACATTTAGTAAAGCCACTCCATAATTTTGTTCATCTTTATAAGAAAAAACAACGCCAAATTTTGCATCATTTCCATTGGTTGCAACTTCCTTTATCGTGAATTCAGCCGTATAATCAGATTCCGAATACGGAGTAAAAATAGCTTTGTATTCGCCCTCCATTTTATCTTGTGACAACAAATCTTTATTCTTAATACTCCAATTACCCCCATTCGGCATGGACCAATCGACACCGATATCGGCTCTTTCGAAGAAGTCTGCATTGGCAAGTGCAGGTGGTTGCTGTGCCCAATTAGTAGGGCCCAATATCAGTAGTTTGTTACCGTTCCAAGCCATGCGGTCATAATTGAACTTCCTAGCCGGAGCAACCCCACCACCGATTCTCACCAGATTATGGTAAGTGAAATAATACGTATCCAAATCAGGACCAATGAAAGCAGTACCATGCCCGAGCCCGACAAAACTTCCTTCAGTATTTATAAGTACCGGATTCTGATCCATCTGCGGAGTATACATACTGATAGGATTCTGGGTGGCATTAATGGCATAGTCCACTCTATATCCATTTGACCACACATGATTGCCGGTATACAGCAGATAATAAATACCATTCCGTTTGATGAGACAAGGGGCTTCCGTCCATTGCCCATTCATTTGCGCATTTAAATTGACACTTGTCCCGAATGAAGTCGGATTAGACATCGTACATCCCTGAATACCAGAACTATTAGCATGATAAAAATACCATTTTGCGTCATCATCTATAAAAACCGAACCATCTATTTTCTTTTGTAAATTTCCACTAGCAGACACGAAAGGACCTGTAGGACTATTACTAGTCAAAACATAATGCCCATTGCCTTGAGGAGAGGTATACATATAAAATATTCCATTCCAGTATACTACTTCCGGTGCATACGCATTCTTCGCAATAGGATCGGTCGAACATACAATCGCTTCCGACCAACTTATCAAATCTTTCGATTTCCAACATCTGATTTCCACGTCACGACTACTCGAATACATATAATAAGTTCCTCTAAACTTAAATATATAAGGATCGCCTATACCCATATCCGGTTGTCCGGAAACATTCATAGGATTTTGCCAAGTCTGAGCGAAAGACAATGAAGCAATAAAAGCCAGAAGGACAATCAAGAAATTCTTTTTCATATTTTTCATATTTTAATTGTAGATATATAGTGGCTGAGTTTCAACTCCTACTTGTATATTCAGTAGGTTTAACTCCAAATTCTTTTTTAAAGCTTTTCGTAAAATAACTTGGATCACCAAAACCTGTTTTAAACGCGGTCTCAGACACATTATAGCCTTCATGGAGATACTCACAAGCCTTATTTAAACGTTTTTTACGAATATAATCCCCCATAGAGATATTTAATAAACTTTTCATTTTTACATGAAGTACGCTCCGGCTCATACAAAGGCTTTGAGTGATGTCTGCAATAGAGAAATCATTATTATCGATATTATTTTCAATAAGTTCATTCAGTTTATTAATAAACTCTTTGTCAAACTTACTCAATGGTACCGACTCAATATCCGATCCCATCGTTGCGCCAATTTTCTCACGTTGTACCTGCTTCATCTGAATGATATTCTTTACTTGAAGTTCTAATATTTTAGGATCAAAAGGTTTCGCTACATATGCTTCCGCTCCACTTTCATATCCCTTTATGACATCATTCGTATCTGTTTTAGCTGTTAAAAGTATGACCGGTATATGCGACGTAGAAAGATCATTCTTCAAATTCCGACACAATGTATTTCCATCCATTTTTTCCATCATAACATCCGAAACCACTATATCTATGGGATATTTGTGAGCAATAACTAAAGCCTCTTCACCATTTTCCGCCAAATAAATATTGTACTTAGTAGCGAAAATATCAGAGAGAAACTTAAGTAATTCCACATTGTCTTCAACGAACAAAATTGAATATTTTAAATCGGTATCTTGGCTGGTATAAGAAGAGCCTGTTGTGCTACGCTCTAGATAAGGAACACTAAATTTATACTGCTCCAAAGATACTGACATTTTTTCAGTACTAATTTTATCTTCCGCTTCAAAAGCAGATTCCGAAACATTCAGATTAACCACGAAGCAACATCCCTTTCCGAGCTCACTTTCTACCGTAATATTTCCTTTATGAACCATCGTAAACCTCTTCACCAAAGCCAATCCTATTCCCCAACCGTTAGAATTCAAATTATGCCCACGTTTCGTCTGGTAATATTTATCAAAAATATTATCTAGTTCTTCTTTGACAATGCCTATACCTGTATCTTTTACTTCAATACGGAGATAAGTATAGCCGTCAGCATTATCCGTTATTGCTGCATTGATAAAAACTCTACCACCCGAAAGTGTAAACTTAATAGCATTAGAAAGTAAATTATTAGTAATCTTCTCAACATATGAGGGGGAAAACCAAACTTCCTCATCATTGTTCTCGCAATGGATATAAAGTGATATTGACTTTTCAATAGCACTCTCTTTAAATAATTGAGCTATATTCTCGATAAAAGCCAATGGATTACCCTTTTGAATATAAAACTGGAAATTTCCTGATTCCATTTTATTGAAAGTGATCAGTTCGTCAATTAGCCCAACCATCTTGTTTGTATTTTTTATAGCCATATCTAATCGTTCTGATGACTCTGGTAATAAATCCTGATGCTGAGAGATATATTTAAGCGGTGCCATAATCAGTGACAAAGGAGTTTTCAATTCGTGAGAAACAGAAGTAAAGAAATCCATTTTCGTTTTATTAATCTCTTCCAATTTTTCTTTCTCCATATTAGCCTCCCGGATGGCATTTTTTTCTTTTATCCGGATGGAAAAAATACGATACACAAAATAAGAAATCAATCCTGCTATCAAGAAATAGAGTAGAAACGCCCAAAGTGAGAAATAAAATGGAGGACGTATGATAAACTCAATCTCTTTGATGGGTGAACGTTCCCAACCTTCATTGGAATTATTCGCTCTGATTTGTAGTTTATAACTTCCGGCAGGAAGATTCGAACCGACAAATTTACGTTCTTTTCCTACACTCCGCCAATCCTTGTCAACTCCCAGTAAACGAACCTGATAATTGATCGTACTAGTATTCCCTAATGATATGACCGTATACTCAATACTAAAAGAACGAGACTGACTATAAGAAAAGGTTAGACTCGATGTCTCATCCAAATCTGTAGTCAATGGAGAATTCTCACTTTTTGATGTAATAATTCGATTATTGATCGTCAAATATCCTAAATGAACATAAAAAGGCCCCCTACTCTCTTTCATTGTTTTCGGCGTGAATGAAATAAGTCCGTCCACACTTCCAAAATATAACAGTCCGTTTTGGGCCTGAATTGAAGATGAAAAATTGAACTGATTAATCGGAAGTCCGTCTTCAACGGTGTAGCAAACCAACGTGCTTCGCTCTTTGTTGAATTGATACAATCCTTGATTGGTACCAATCCATAAACGTCCAAATTCATCTTCAATTATACTACAGATTGTATTGTTAGATAACGAAAGCTCATTTTTCAGTGTTCCGATTTTTAAATCCGAAGGATTTATAAATTGTAATCCGTTATTACTAGTACCTATCCATATAGTATCCATTGAATCCTGATAGAGAAACGTGATGTAATTATCTTTGAGTTGAGAATTACTTGCCTTTGCCGTCCATCCATTAATTTCATTGTTTTTTGCATTTATGCGAAAAAGACCGTTGTTACGAGTTCCTACCCACACATTATCCTTGCTATCTATCAAGATATAATATATAAAATCAATGTCGAGTATCGGATGATTCATCGGTAAAAACATATCTTTCTCCGGGTCATAATATCGCAACCCCCTACTTGTGCCTATCCAAAGAGTTCCGTTCCGTTGTCTCTTTATAGAAAAAATAGCATCCGAAGCTAAACCATTCTTGTCACCGGGCAGATATCGAACGGAAGTTCCAGATGAGAGATTATAATTGAAAAGACCGTTTCTGAACGTTCCGATCCATATATCATTACGTGTTTCGTCATAATATAGTTCATGAATATTATGTCCCAATTGTTTAATTTTATCAAAAACACGAATCTCGCTTGTGATTGTATTGTAAATGTTTAATCCACCGTCTTCTGTGGCTATCCAAAGAATATCTTTTTGCGGTTCAATTAATTTACGGATAACTTTACCTTTAATATGTTTGGATGTATATCCCGCTTCAATCCAATGAATTTGTTCATTATTCTTAAGCAAGACGTTAATACCCCCGAAGTAAGTTCCGATCCACATATTGTCGTCCTTATCAGATAAAATTGTATAAACAGCATTGTCATTCAATTTATTATTGTCCACAAAGTCTTGTTGAAGTATCTCCGAAGTGCCATTACCATTAAGTACCGTAACTCCTTTTTCTGTCCCAAGCCAAATCCGACCTTTTTTATCTTCTGTTATTGTACGCACTGTTCCATCGGACAATATGGATAAATCAGGAATATTAATCGAATCTGATTTCAAATCAATATTCATTACCCCCTTTCCATTTCTTCCGATCCAAAGGACTCCTTTGGAATCAAAGAACAAAGGAATGATAGCATCATTCTCCGGAAGGAATTCTGAAAAATAGGCCGGATTTATCTGAGTCGTCTTCGAAAAGGAAATATCATAATAAAAGATAGAATGGCTGGTCGATATAAAGAGCCTGTCTTCTGTATCTACAGCCATCGATATAATAAAATGAGGGTCTTGTCGTGGCTGTAATACAAATTCATCCGTCTGCTCATTATATATATATAGTTGGTCTCCTCCGCAAATAATCTTTCCAGTACTGGTTTCAACAATAGAAAAAACTTTCGGACCGGACAAACTGTAACATTTGAAGTCATCCGTAGCAGGTTGATATCTGCATATTCCTTCGTATGTACCAATCCATATCCGCTTCTTGCTATCTTGATACAATGCTTTAATAAAATTATGACTCAGTGAGTAGGGATTGTCTTTTTGATTAAAATAACTGACAATATTATACCCATCATAACATGACAGACCATTGCGTGTTCCTATCCATAATCTTCCTTTATCATCCTGCATTATCTTTTCAATTTGTTGATGTGGAAGTCCCTCTTTGCTCGTGATGTGCATAAAACGATTACTTGCTCCCAGCGTTAGTTGCATAGAGACCGAAAAAAGAATAAGAAATAACAATCTGTACATATTGCCAGCTATTAATAATAAAACAAAAGTCTAACACCTACTTTATACTAACTTTAATGAACGATACCGCTTGCATAACCGGATTATCCGGTACAGACGATACCAGACGATAGGTTACCCCATTGCTAAAGTCAACCATAGACACTCCCGATATCTGCTCCACATCTCCGATATATACTTTGTCTGTAGCTGAATACATTGTAAATTCGGGTACAAGCGTGCGAATATCCGTGCCTACTGGAAGGGTCACATTCATTTCGAACATATTATAATCAAATTCTGAACGGGAAAGTACCCCCTTAACACCAGCCAATGAAAAGCCATTGAACTCTGGATAATATAACGTATATAATTTATAAGGACGGACAGTTCCGTAATTCGATTTCACCTCAATATCAATTGGAGAAGCCAGATCGTACTTAGCGACAGCCGAATACTCTTTTCCATTGAGAGAAACCTTCGCCGAGTCTGAAGGTATATAAAAACGTAATCTCTGTGAAAGAGATATGGAAGGAGTAGATGTACTATATTTCACTTTGCGCGGAAGCGTCATCAACCATTCATCATTCTCCATTCTTTTGGCAAAAACTTCATCATACAATACTTGTGGACATGATAGTCTTTCGATCTCGGTTTCGTCATCAACAACCGTAACTATATAAGAACAGGTATCCTGCTTTAAATCCGTAGCAAGATCCGTGTAAGTAGAAGCTACGCATACTACTTTGTATACCCCAGGTACAGAATAGGCATATGTAAACAAATCCTTGTTCATCACAAATCCGGTATTGCTCTGATCACGAAGGTTATAATCATGCATATCATCACCCGTATAAACAACAGCCTGATCGGCCGTACCGGTAAAGTTGACAACCATTGACTCGTTGATCATCAGTTGTAATTTATTGATATTAATTTCAGCACGAGGTAGACGGGCAGTCTCCTCCTCACAGGAAACCATGAATAGAAAGAGACACATACCCAACAATAGTTTTATACTTATCTTCATTTTACAATAGATTTAATTAATAGCCAGGATTTTGTTTCACAACTCCATTAGAAATATCAATCTCGCTCTGCGGTATCGGAAATAACTCATTAACTCCTTCCCGGAAAAAATAACCGCGTTTATTGGACTGTTTAGCACCAAATGTTTTAAGTATACTTGCCGCTCTTTTCTGACGAACCAAATCAAAAAAACGATCCCATTCGTAACTGAGTTCAATACGGCGTTCTTTCCATATCTGATCTCGCATATAACCATAGCCTCCGCCGATATAGAGAGTAGCACTGTTATTTATAGTATTAGCCTGCGCCTTACTCTTATTCAGTTGAACTAACGCTCGTGCACCTTGATGACACTCATTCAATGCTTCCGCATACATTAGTACAACCTCTACATATCGAATCAAACGCCTGTTTTTACCATTATCACCACCGTATTGTGGACGATCCTTTAGAGGCGTATACCATTTCAGCGAAACAATCTTGCCCGGACCACAATTGTTTATTTCACCATCGGGAGCATAGTCCTGATGTGCACTAACACTTGCGATACGAGGATCATTGCCGAATAATTCTGCCCTTATATCACTTTTTATCCACAACATGGTACTTGGGACAGCATAAAGTTTGTTGTATATAGAGGAGCCTTCATTCGTATCACCCGTAGAACCATCTGCAGATTCTTTAAATACAACTTCAAAAACAGATCCTTTACAAAACTCGCCAACCTGATAAAACTGATCATGATAGGCGATAGCATTACCATAATAGTCCTTATACTCCAACGAATAAGCATTTTGCAGTGATACCAGCTCTGTGTCTACAGTTTCATAAGGGTCTGTCTGAGCATTCAATTCTTTCGGCATAAACCAAAGACGTTTACGAAGTGCTTCCCAATCCTCCTTTGATGCATCAAATTTAAGTATTTCTCCAAAAGTCATCTTTTTACCTTCTACAAAATATTCACCCAAACTCACCATTTCCTGCCACTTCTCAGATTCTACTCCTGGAGTGGCCTGATACATAAGCACCTTCATCAATAATGCAACAGCCGCGCCACAACTTGCCTGTCCTGCATCTGTCCCCATATAGCGTGCCGGCAACATGATAGCAGCTTCTCTCAAGTCTTTCTCGATATAAGCATATACTTCGGCAGCAGAACTACGAGGGATGACAAAATGATCCATTGTCTCTACCTCTTCACGGATAGGCACTCCACCATATGTCTTCACTAAATTAAAATAGAACAAAGCTCTCAGAAACTTTGCCTGCCCCAATATCTCGCGTACAGCTTTGTGAGAGGCATAATCATAAATCGATAACTTCACTCGATGCGCATTTGCTATTACTTGATTGGCACGTTGCACTCCTTTATAATTAATCTCATACCTATTTTCTATCCAAGTGTTAGATGTATTAAATCGGAACTGGACCAATTGTCCCATTTGGGTACTCAGACTTTCGTCACCTCCAATCACATCATCACCACAAGCCTCACCAAAACGACATTCACATTCATTGAAAAGATCCATTTGTAGCACATCATAAGTTGCATTCAAAGCAGCTTTCAATTTATATTGTGTATCATAAAAATTCTCGTCCGTAGGGTTTCCGAGAACCTCTTTTTCCAAAAAGTCACCACACCCAGTCAGAAATACCGACGAAAAGCTTAGGATAAACAGTATATTCAATAAATTCTTATTCATAAGTCAACAGTTTATAGTTACAAAACAATTTTAAATCCTATCGTAAATGTGCGTGCTTGCGGATAGTTTCCATGATCTACTCCCATATTGAGATTATTACTTTCCGTTCCCACTATCTTACCGACCTCCGGATCAAATCCATTATATCCTGTGAACGTCACCAAATTGTAAGCTCCTACATACAGGGACAAATTCGACAGATACAACCGAGAACATACTGCTTCCGTAAAATTGTATGTAAAACGAAGTTCCTGAAGACGAATGTAAGAACCGTCTTTTACGTAAAAATCAGATGCCCTAAAATTACGAGGCATATCATTAGGATCAAGATCAGGCACAGAGGCATCAAGATTTCTCGGAAAGAATTTCCTGTCATCTATCAATTGACCAGACCAATGTTTGTTTCGTATATCCGCATAAACATTACCCGAACTCGCGTTATTCAGATAGTAATCCATCACGTTAAATATCTTATTTCCCGCCTGTCCTTGAAAGAAAAGACTTAAGTCAAAATTACCATAACTGAAAGAAAGTGGAATTCCGAAAACGAAATCGGGAAGCGGAGATCCCAGATATGTCCGATCTTCTGCCGTAATACGGCCATCACCGTTCAAATCTTTAAAACGGAAGTCACCCGGGCGTGTGATCTGATCGAGAGCATTCTTCCCTGGCTCATATTGTGCACTTGCCTTTACCTCTTCGTATGTGTTAAAAATCCCATCAGTTACATACCCGAAGAAACTACCAATCGGTTTTCCCACAGCCGTTTTAGTTACAAAGTCAACAATACTCGATTCATCTAAGTGAGCTCCGTAAATAGGTTCGTTACCTGTGCCTAAACTCGTGACCTTATTCTTAATATAAGATACGTTAAATCCCACTTCATATCTGAATTTGCCAATGTTGTTTTTATGATTAACAATCAACTCCACCCCCCGATTCTGCACAGAACCAGCATTTGTCATCGGAGCATCGTCAAGTCCAGCCGATAAAGTAACAGGAACACGCAGTAGCATATCGGTAGTCTGTTTATTAAAAAATTCCAACCCGATGGTCAGTTTATTTTTAAAAAGCCCCATATCAAGACCGATATTAACAGTTTCCGTTTTTTCCCAACGAATATTAGGGTTTCCAATAGCCGTAGCAGTAATACCCGGATAAAGAATATGATTGCCTATGCCATACGGATAATTATATTGTGTATTCAGCAATGTATAACGAGACATTTCATCAATTCTGTTATTCCCTAACTGTCCCCATCCTACGCGTAGTTTACCCAATGTAAGCCAATCGACATTTTTCATAAAAGATTCGGATGAAAATTTCCATCCTAAAGAAACAGAAGGGAAGAAACCCCATCTTTCTTGTTTTGCAAAGATGGAGGAAGCATCGGTACGGAAATTCGCTTGAAACAGATAGCGATCCAAAAAATTGTAATTTACACGTCCGACAAAACCCAATGCACTCCAATGCCGATCGCGTCCATAAGTTTTATCACCTGTATAGGCACTCGACAAATACCAAAGATCAGACGAGTTGCTTACAGTACCTTTTCTGTTCGATTCCTGAAAACTATAGCGGTATCCCTCGGCCGTCTGACCGACCATGAGTGTAAGATCATGTACTTTATTGTTCCAAATAAATGTGAGTAGATTATTGATCTCCCACTTATTAGTCAGATTCTGACGTCTATACACGGTAGTGAGATCATTAGGCATCTGAAAGTCTTCCTCTAGTTTATTCACTTCGTAAAAGTTAGAAAGTGTTTCAGGAACAATATAGTCTGATACTTTGAACTGATAAGTCAATCTTTTTAAAATTTGAGTTGTAAGACTTAAGTTCATATCTATACGATGTCTGCTCATTTTATTATGATTACGTTCCAATACGGCAATCGGATGGTTTTCGGAAAAATATCCTTTCGAATCGTACGTATAAATCATCGGATTTTGAAACAGTGCTTGTTTTAGAATACTACTTTTTCCTTCGGGAACAATTTGACGGTTTTCATTTGTATACAAGATATTCGCATTCATACTTAACCAGGATGTCAATTTGCTATTCATGTTAATACGTGTATTGAAACGCCTGTATCCGGACGTCTTTACGATGCCATTTTCATCATAAAAGCTTCCACTGACCATGTATTTATGTTTATCACTCCCTCCGGACACCGAAAGGTTATATTGTTGTCTAAATCCGGTTTGGGTAACTGCATCCCACCAATTAGCAGGAGAATTGTTTCTGATTGTGTCAACAAGGAAATATTTGTATTTATCGTAATAAAGTTCCCCTGATGAATTTTTGGAATAATACAGTTGTCCTTCAACGGAATAGTTAGATAATCCGTTAATATAGTCTTGCATAAGGGCATATTGTTCTACATCCATCACTGATATTTTCTTCCAAGGTGCAGAAACTCCGACAAAGCTATCAAATGAAATTTTCATGCCTCCCTTTTCACCGCTCTTGGTAGTTATCAAAACAACGCCATTGGCACTACGTGCACCATATACAGCACTTGAAGCTGCATCTTTCAATATTTCAACATTGGCAATATCATTCGGACTTAAATGATCTATCCTGTCAACAATAAATCCGTCCACTACATAAAGTGGATCAGCATCATTGACCGTACCTGTTCCTCGGATCTTAATGGTTGTATTACCTCCAGGTGCTCCGGTATTTTGAATAATGTTCACACCGGAAGCTTTTCCTTGTAAAGCTTGAAGTGCCGATGCAACCGGCACACTGTTTATCGCATCTCCTGAAACGGAAGAAATAGCTCCTGTTATATCACTCTTTTTCTGAACACCATACCCAACCACAACCACCTCGTCCAATAGCCTACTTTCTTCTTCCAACAATATTGTTAAGTATTGATTATTGGTAACAGTAATTTTCTTACTTGTGTACCCCATGTAACTGACACGTAGAATGGCATTAGATGCTACTTTTAAAACGAACTTCCCGTCCAGATCTGTTGCTGTACCGTTTGTAGTACCTTCTTCCACCACAGTAACGCCTATAAGCGGTTCTTTGTTTTTACTATCCAATACGGTTCCTGATAGCGAAATAACATTCTGCCCATATAAAACAAGCGTAAAAAACAAGACTACAAAAAGCGCCGTCATTCTGGAAAATTGATGCTTATCCATTCAATAATTAAATTTTAAATAATAATTCATCTAATAGACTAATATAGCTTTTACCACAGAGAACATCCGAGAACTCTATGTCCTCTGTGGCGGAAACTAAACCAAAACAATTGTTACTTATTTAGTTTACAAGTAACTTAGAAACAAAAGAACCTTCTGTACCAGTGAACAATACTTGATAAACTCCTTTGGGAAGAGAAGATATATCAACCGTATTTTCAGTCAACTGTGTTTCCTCTTTTAGCAACCGTCCAGACACATCATATATTTTTACACTTATTATTGTTCCATGAATATTGAAACTAAATTTTTCAGATGCAGGATTCGGATATATAACTGTTTCTTCTGCTATTGGAGTCGTTTTAATACCTGTTCCTTCCATTTCTGCACGAGTTCTGAACTCTAAACATTTATCCAAATCATCAGCATCTTTTATTGGATCAAAACCTTCTTTACGATAATGATAAATATACAATGCCTTATTTTCATCATTCGTAGCAAATAAAAGATCACCATTCAGATTACGTAAAGTATGAACTTTATCGCCGGCCGGATTAAAATTAGTAACACGAACCGGAAATTGCTCCTTATTGTCTATCCTAAACAGCTTTTCTTTATCTTCAGCTACTGCACCACCTGCATTCCACCAGTACAAACTACCGGAAACCACAGTAAGATCCTTTACCCAGTGACTTAATGAACCAGGAGCTCTATCTGATTGCATAGTAACTGTTTTGCCATCGGTATAATGCAATTCTCCACCGAAATTATTCGGTTTTGCCGCATCGTTACCGGTATCGGCACAAAACATATATACTCCATCAAATTCAGTACCGGGATCTGCAAAACCATTCTTCTCATTCGTTGGCTCGTTCACATTTATATCAAAAGTGATATAATCTTCTTTCTCCAGATTGGTACATGCCAATTCGAATCCTTTTGCCGGATCATAGCCACGATAATATACTTTTCCGTTATACGGATATACACCTGGGCAAGAAACTCCTCCACTACGAGGTTTTGAATTTGCATCTAATGAAGGGTCTGTGTCTTTAATTTCATACGTACCTTCGGGAGTACCGTCACTAGCCCATGGCTCAGCACCGTGCTCAATAGACCATGCTTTAAAAAATAATTTCTCATTATAGAAATTAACAAGATTATCAAGAGCAGAACCGGCTGTTCCGGTTGTTAATACTTCCGTATTGATATCCATAACCAATTTAGTACCTTCGCGAGTACCGTCTGTTACCCAAAGTTCTTCACCTATGGTACCATCCATATTATCGGCTTTAAAAAAAACCTTTCTTCCAACGCGACAATAAGGGGTGGTCCAAGTAGTTCCATAAGACTGTCCGGGGAATCTTGTATCACACTCGTAAATTAATTCCGTTCCTTCCTCAGTTCCGTCACTGACGTACAGCCACCATTGTGGACCTCGAGCTGTATCATAGTTCTCGCTATCAAAATTTTTAGCTCCGAAAATAAATTGGGTTTCATTGACTTGCGTAAATCCACGTGGATCAGAAGAAGCAAACTCATGTACATTTTTCACCATATAGGTTCCTTCTGCCGTTCCGTCCGAAATCCATAATTCCATACCATTTTCACCATCATCAGCACCAAAAACAACTTTATCATTGAAGCGCGTCAAATAATTCACATTTGATCCAGAACTTCCCGGCCAGATATCTTTCACCATGTGGGTACCTTGTTTCGTTCCGTCAGTCACCCATAATTCTTCGCCATTAACCGCATCCGAAGCTGCAAAAAAGGCCTTATAACCTTTTGATTTTTCACCTGCAACTACCAGATCTTTCTTTTTACTACCTTTCTGTTCAGTCGCAATATTTGCCTTTACTCCCTCGGGGAGAAGACTCGTCATACCTTCCGGAAGAGTTTGTGATACCGCACCTCCTGCTACCAATATAGTAGTCAGAAGTAAAAAAGTACTCTTTTTCATGTTTTAATTAATTTAAATGTTAACAATTCGATTTTATATAAAATAATCCAACTTTTCTATACTCGTGTGAACTTATTTGTTATTTTCATATTTAGAAACTCTTTCATCCAGCATCTTTTTGACCTCCTTTTTAGCTTGGTCACGGGGTTTTGAAAATATCTGCCGGATACGTTTCATATCGAACTTTTCATTCCGGTCATACGTATAAATTCCATTTTTCTCCAGTTCTACATCAACAATCTGTGTGTAACAGAATCCTGTGATATGGTCAAGACTCAGAATAACATTAACTTGCTCTTCCAACCTTTGATAAAATTCTTCTAAGGTCTTGGGAGGAACACCATATCCCCAAAACTTCTTTTGGTCACTGACCTCTGATACTTCCATCTCCTTAATCCACTGTATCCCCCCAAACTCATCAATCATATATGCCTCACCTTTATAAGGAGCACTTTTATCGGGACGAAACACATAAGGATAGCCCTCTTCATTTAATGCCAACTGTTTATATAGCTGAATAGGATCCTGAACATAAGTGTGTTCTGCATAAATATCGGTAAAACCAGTATGGTATCCACCACTTGCAGTTACCACAGGACGAGTACGGTCCATACGTTTCGTAGTAAAATAAAGATCGTTCGTCAAACGGACCCGTTGGCCATCAACATCATCTTTCCAAGTTTCATTTAAAGGCGACCAAGCTACGAGAGACGGAGCATTATAGTCGCGATATATACACTCTTCCCATTCGGTTATCATATTACGAGCTGCCACTTGGTCTTCCCATTTCACCCCCCAACTGGCAGATTCTCCCCAAGTAAGATATCCCAGTTTGTCAGCCCAATAGAAGTATCGTTGTTCAAATACCTTCTGGTGCAGACGGGCACCATTGAATCCAGCTTTCTTACTCAATATGATATCCCTTTTTAATTGAGTGTCATTAGGAGCAGTCCATTGCCCGTCAGGATAGTATCCTTGATCAAGAACCAAACGTTGATAATATGGCTGATTATTAAGATAAAATGTTTTCCCGCGAAGTTCTACCTTTCGCATCCCCGCATATGAATTTACTCTGTCAATAACTTGTCCTTGAGCGTCCAATACAGTAAATTCAATATCATAAAGGAAAGGGGATTCAGGCGACCATGTCTTTACATTTTTCAGTTTAGCGATAATGAAAGAACTTTGGCTTGAAGGAACTTGTTGCACGAAAACTTCTTTCCCATTATCAAAGATACGAACTCTAAACGAAGTTTTTTGATCTATATTATAGAATACTGGTTCAAAAACAAACATTTTGTTATCCAAATCAGGAGTAATGTAACAGTTTTTCAAACCTTCTTTTGCTATAGCTTCCATCCAGACAGTTTGCCAAATACCGGTAACACGCGTGTAACGAGAGCCATAAGAATTCAGGCGAAACGATTGCTTTCCAGCCGTTTGTAATCCTTGTCGCAAATTATCTTCCACATATACCACCAAATTACTTGTAGAACCGGGATTAACATAAGAAGTAATATCTACAGAAAAAGAAGAAGATCCTCCATAATGAACAAAAACTTGTTGCCCATCAATATATATAATTGATTTATAATCCACCCCACCGAAGTTAAGCAGAATGCGTTTTCCTTTCCAGACAACCGGTATGGAAATTTTACGCTGATACCACATTGCATGAATGAAATCCTTATGACCGACTCCAGAAAGCGAACTTTCCGGACAAAAAGGAACCATAATAGTCTGCCCGAATCCCTCGGAAGCATATAGAGAGCGTTCCATACCACTTTTAGAAAAATCAAATGTATAGCTCCATATTCCATTTAAATTTATCCAGTCTTTTCTTTCAAATTGTGGACGGGGATATTCAGGACGGGGAATGTCCATTGCATAACAGAATGGAATAATTACAGGAAAAAATAATCCCAAAAACAGAACAATTTTTTTCTTCATATTTTAGTGCTTTACATTATAAATATTAGATATCATATCAACTAAATCATACCGCAAATATAGCGTCAAAAAACTCTTTGCACAGGTAAAAATGTACTGAAAAAAGGGACTATTGTCTTAATGATCATTTTACAAAAGACCTAATAATCACATTTACCATTTTTACGTGCAAAAGAAAAAATATCCTTCTCCCTTTGCTCGAAATATAGAAGATTCAATCCACTAATATCAGCCATACTACCAACAAGTAATAATTGATGAATTGGTTAAAAGCAATACACCCAAACCTTTGGCATGCCATTTGATTTTTTATAGATGAGATGTCACAGCAAAGAAGAGTCTACTAATTGTATAATCCGCTTTATAACAGCATTTTTCGATTATAGTTCGAAAATAAGAAACATCTCTCCCTCCTTTTCATTTTGATAAAAACGAACTGAAATGAAAAGGTGGTTATGAAAATAAAAACAAGAATAACCGTATTAAAAAACAAGAAACAATGAAAGTCTGTAAATTTGGTGGAACCTCTGTCGGTTCTGTAGAAAGAATGAAGAATGTAGCAAATCTGATTAGTGATGATCATCCTAAAATAGTTGTACTCTCCGCCACAGCAGGCACCACAGACCATCTGGAGAAAATAGTTTCGTACATCTTCAACAGAGAAATAGACGAGGCTCACAACGAAATCACTAAGCTTGAATTCTATTTTGTGGATTTTGCCAACAAATTATTAAAAGATGATTGTATAAAGCGACAAGCCATAGATCATATTCTGGATCGCTTTCGCTTACTTTGGAATTTCACCCGCAACTCATTTACAGTTGCCGATGAAAAAGAAATAGTTGCACAAGGCGAACTCATCAGTACAGCATTAATGAGCTTTTATTTGAAAGAACAAAAAAAAAGCAATGTACTCCTTTCCGCTTTCGACTTTATGCGTATAGGCCCCGATGGTGAACCGGATATGGAATACATTGAAAAACATTTGTCGGAACTAATAAAGAAATACAAAGGAATTCCACTATTTATCACCCAAGGGTTCATCTGTAAAAACGCCTACAACGAAACAGATAACCTCAAACGGGGTGGAAGCGACTACACCGCTTCACTCATCGGAGCAGCTATCAATGCTGAAGAAATTCAAATATGGACTGATATAGACGGTATGCACAATAACGACCCGCGTATCGTAAAAAATACCACTCCCATAAAGAAACTGAGTTTTGAAGAAGCTGAACGTCTGGCATACTTCGGAGCAAAAATCCTCCATCCTTTTTGTATTGCACCGGCCCGTCAAAAAGACATTCCGGTACGATTGCTCAGTTCGATAGAACCTCAAGCCGAAGGCACACTTATTTCCAAAAGCCAAGACGATCGTATTATAAAAGCCATTGCCGCAAAGGACTCAATATTCTATCTTAAATTCGAATCCAATCATGCCTTGCGCCCTTATCTGTTCACCAGTAAGGTTTTCGACACATTTGCCAGATACCAGACATCATTGTGTCTGCTCACCTCCTCCAGTACCGATATTTCTATTGCGACGGACAACAACGAAGCATTGCCACGCATCATCCGCGAATTATCGAAATATGCAAACGTCACAGTAGAAGATCATATGTCCATCATCTCCGTCGTAGGTAACATGAAATGGCAATATACCGGATTCGAAGCAAAAATTATGGAAGCATTGAAAGACATCCCGCTACGCATGATCTCTTATGGGAGTACCAACAACGACGTATCCGTTGTTGTGAAAACCAGTGATAAGAAAAAAGCGCTACAAGCTCTCAGCAATTCTTTATTTGAGGATAAAATGCTTGTGTAGTTGGAAGTTGAAAATTGAGAGTTGGAAGTTAAGTGTTGGGAATTGAAAGCCGAGAACCTAAAAATTAGGGATCGAGAGCTGAAAGCTGAAAGTATTTTCCGTAGTTCATGAACTTTTTATATTTATTGAACGTTATTATTTCCAAAGGAAACTATTTACAATTAAAATAAATATGAAAATTATCATCATTGGAGGTGTAGCAGGTGGAGCAACCACTGCCGCCCGAATCAGAAGAATGGACGAAACATCGGAAATCATTCTCCTTGAAAAAGGTAAGTACATTTCTTACGCTAACTGTGGATTACCTTATTATATCGGAGATGTGATAACCGATCGTGAAAAGTTATTCGTACAGACTCCCGAAGCCTTTTCCGTACGTTTTCGTGTGGATGTACGTACAGAAAATGAAGTTATCTTTATCGACCGCAAGAAAAAAACAGTGACCGTACGTCTCAACAGTGAGGATACATACGAAGAAAGTTACGACAAATTATTGATCTCTACCGGTGCAATACCGGTCAGACCACCTCTGCCGGGGATCGATTCCGACGGAATCTTTACACTCAGAAATGTCTATGATACGGACCGGATAAAAAAATATATCCATGAACACCCTGTTCGTAAAGCAGTGGTTATCGGGGCCGGATTTATCGGTCTGGAAATGGCAGAAAACTTACATGCGTTGGGAGCTAAGGTCTCGATCGTAGAGATGGCCAATCAGGTAATGACTCCTATCGATTTCTCGATGGCTTCCCTCGTACATCAGCATCTGATGGATAAAGGGGTGAATTTATATCTGGAACAAGCGGTTGCCTCCTTTGAGAGAACAGGAAAAGAACTGAAAGTAATATTCAAAAACGGGCAATCGATTCAGGCGGATATCGTCATACTCTCCATCGGCGTACGTCCGGAAACGACATTGGCACGTGCTGCCGGACTGACAATCGGAGAAGCCGGCGGTATTGCCGTAAATGACTTCCTGCAAACCTCAGATGAAGCGATCTATGCAATCGGCGATGCCATTGAATACCACCATCCGATCACGGGAAAACCCTGGTTGAATTACCTCGCAGGCCCTGCCAACAGACAAGGCCGTATCGTTGCCGACAATCTTTTAGGAGCAAAAATCAAGTATGAAGGAGCTATCGGTACTTCCATTGCCAAAGTATTCGACCTCACCGTAGCGACCACCGGATTGCCCGGTAAACGCCTGCGACAAGCAGAAATAGCCTACGCCTCATCAACTACTCATTCTTCTTCACATGCCGGTTATTATCCGGATGCTACCCAGATGAGTATCAAAATCACGTTTGATAAAAAAAGCGGTAAACTATACGGTGCACAGATTGTCGGCTACGACGGAGTTGACAAGCGTATCGATGAATTTGCACTTATTATCAAACATCAAGGCACCATCTACGACCTGATGCAAGTGGAACAGGCATATGCACCTCCGTTCTCATCGGCCAAAGATCCGGTAGCCATTGCAGGTTACGTGGCCGAAGATATCATTGCAGAAAAAGTGAAGCTTGTTTATTGGCGCGATCTGCGCGATATCCGGCTGGAACACGAATTTCTATTGGACGTACGGACATCCGACGAATTCTCTTTAGGATCATTGCCGGGCGCAGTCAACATACCATTGGATGAAATACGCGACCGCATTGACGAAATTCCCAAAGACAGACCCGTATACGTGTTCTGTGCCGTCGGCCTAAGAGGATATTTAGCCTACCGTATACTTTCTCAGCATGGATACGATAAAGTGCGCAACCTTTCCGGCGGATTAAAAATTTATAAGGCGGCTACCGCACCCATTGTTCTGAACGAAGAAAATGACATTCAACACACTGATAATAAGGTAACTCCTACTACCGTCACCCCTTCTCCGCAGCCGTCAGCAAACACCGATTCATCAGCACGTGTCATTCGGGTGGATGCCTGTGGTATGCAGTGTCCCGGACCTATCCTGAAAATGAAAAAAACAATGGATACACTCACTCCCGGCGAACGGGTAGAGGTCATTTCCACTGATCCCGGTTTTGCGCGCGATGCGTCTGCATGGTGCAATTCTACAGGGAACAAACTGATTTCTAAAGAAAGTTCAGGTGGAAAATCGGTGGTGATTATTGAAAAGGAGGAACCGAAAGCCTGTAATCTGGTGACTTCCTGTGAAGGTAAAGGCAAAACTTTTATCATGTTCAGCGATGATCTTGATAAAGCATTAGCCACCTTTGTGCTGGCAAACGGTGCAGCAGCAACCGGACAAAAAGTAACTATCTTCTTCACCTTTTGGGGACTGAACGTTATAAAACGGCTTAGCAAGCCCAAAGTAGAAAAGGATATTTTTGGAAAAATGTTCGGTATGATGTTACCTTCCAGTTCACTAAAGCTGAAATTATCCAAAATGAGTATGGGAGGCATAGGAGGAAAAATGATGCGGTCCATAATGAAGCACAAAGGCATAGACTCACTGGAATCTCTGCGCCGGCAAGCATTGGAGAATGGTGTGGAATTTATTGCTTGTCAAATGTCTATGGACGTAATGGGAGTGAAAAAAGAAGAATTATTGGATGAAGTAACCATTGGCGGAGTAGCCACGTATATGGAACGCGCCGACAATGCGAACATTAACCTGTTTATATAAAAAAATAAATGAAAACAATATGCATAATGCGCGATATTTACAAAGCCCTCGCGGGCTTTGAAGCGCAGTTTGAAGAAGTATACGGTTTATCACTTAATGAAGCAATGATACTGTGTGCCCTGCAGGAAGCCCAAAAGGAGATGACATCCACAGATTTGTCTGCCCGTACTGAAATGGGAACTTCCCACACTTCTAAAGTCATCAGAACCGTGGAAGAAAAGGGATTGATAAAAAGAGCCTTAGGGGAAACGGATAAAAGACAAATGTATTTCAGTTTGACCCCGGAGGGGAAGAAACAATTGGAAGCCATTAACCTCGAAAAAGTGGAAGTGCCGAAAATACTCAAACCTCTTCTATAAATAATTTAAACTGGCTCTGAAAGCATGAGTGTAAACAGTAAAAATAGCACACATTCCATCATTTTTATAAGTCATTGTATATCAATATACTAAGACACGTCTTCTTTTTCTCTACGAGGAACTTACCGTTCCTCGTAGAGTTTCCCTTCGTTTTTCGTAGAGGAACAACGCCTTCCTCGTAGAGGAACACGACAAAGACTCATAAAATACAACAAAACGAACAAAAAACATCTATTCGTCCAGCCACTTTTGTATCTGCGAAATCACATGCATTCTCATGCTCTCCGGTAATGTGCTGATCCGTGCCAAATGGCTTCCACCGGGTTGAACAAACACCGACACATTTTTCTTCCCTTTTAGCCAAGTCACACCGGCGGCTGTCCAAGGATCATTTTGCCCGTAGATAAATATCATCTTCGGATCATTGTCCTTCAGAAAGTTCACTATTTTCCGACCAAGCTTTTTATGAAATTTCATATGCCGTAATTCTTTCGGAAGCATCAACCTCCGCAAATAATGCTTGCTGCTTTTAATAGAAAGATATTCTCTGAACGGTTCGATATCATAACCGTAGTATCCCAATTCACGGGCCGCTTGTACAAAGAAAGAAACATTCGGACTATCGCAAGTAAAATAAGACGGGTCACTGACATCCAACAAATGCCGGAATATCTCTTCGTCCGATGCCGCAGAGGAAGGGATATTACTCACTTCCGTCCCCCATTGCCAGAGTGCAAACGAATACTCCAGCACACAAAAATCATAAATTTCATCTAACGGGGCACGAAAGACATACTTCTTTTCAGTGCAATAGGTTTCGAAACGGGGTAATAACCTGCTTTTTCGTTTCAACACTTCCAACTGGAAATCTTCGACCTTTTTCCGCTCTTCGGCCGTAGAAACCTGCTGCAGAAACGGCTCATGCCTGCCGTCTTCCACGCCATAACAAAGCGGTGCTACATAAGGAACCGAAATATCCACATCGTCCGGAAAAAAAGCACGATACAATAAGGAAGTCTGCCCTCCTTTGCTAATACCCGTGCTTATCCATTTCCCCGGATACATCGTCTTAAATGCAGCAGTCACGGCATGCAGGTCTTTGGCAGAATTTTCGGCAGTCAGATACTTCCAGTCTCTCGGTTCCGGAGTAGACTCCAGAAAAAAGCGATGTTCTACAAATATCATATTTGCATTAAACAAGCGTGATAACTCCTCACGATAGCCCGGACGCATGGCATAAGCGGCTCCATATCCCTCGGTAACGATCACCGTAGGACGGTCGAATCCGACGTGTGCCACAATAACACGTTGATGAAACGAACCTTTTTTCGGATGACGATGATCCAGAGGTTGAGAGAAATAAATAACGTATTTCTCTACAAATTCAGTTGTTTCCAACGGTTTCACACGATCGACAAGAGCCATATTTTCCACTTTTTCCAGTAAACCGGCCTGTGCCGATAAACGGGCGGACAGAAGCAAAAGTGAAAAAAACCAAAGTACTGCATAGCAGCGAGGTAACTGTTTCATACGTATCCGATTTTTAATTTCGTACAAAGATAACCCCTTTCCGGAGATAATCCGGCCCATACTTTAACATTTTAACATTCACCTCTGCGAACCTTTTATAACAGAAGTTGTTGTTTCTATCAAAAGCCTAAGGTACCAGGGCAGGATTTTTTTATTTAACCTAAACATTATAAAAGATATGAAGAGATTAATTCCTATTTTATTGGCGGTCTTTGCGTTCGCTGCTTGCGAAAAAGACCCCGACATGGACAAATTGGACAATGATTATTTGGTGTATACCAATTACGACAAGAAGGCTAACTTCAAAGAGTTCACCACTTACTACTTGCCGGACAAAATTCTCGTGATCAGCGATAAAGAAGAACCGGAATATCTGGAAGGAGAAGCTGCACAAGAAATTCTCGCCGCTTATAAAAGCAATATGGATCAAAGAGGTTACACAATGGCGGCTTCTAAAGAAGAGGCTCAATTGGGTATACAAGTAAGTTACATCAAAAGCACCTATTTCTTCACCGATTACGGACAACCGGAATGGTGGTGGGGCTATCCCGGATACTGGGGCTCAGGCTACTGGGGCAACTGGGGTGGCGGATGGTATTATCCATACGCAGTGAACTATAGTTATAGCACCAACTCATTCATCACGGAAATTGTAAATCTGGATGCACCGGAAGGACCAAAGGAAAAACTGCCTATCTTATGGACAAGTTACATGACCGGCTTGGTTTATTCCAGCAATATGAACAAAGCACTCGCTGTGAAAGGTGTTAACCAGGCATTTACACAATCACCTTATCTTACTAACAAATAACAACTAACATTAGAAACGTTATGAAGACAATAAAATATATTTCCTTCAGAGTGTTGGCCATCGCAGCCCTCGCTCTCGTCTTTGCCATGCCGGCAAAGGCACAATTATCAGATAATGGATATGCGAATATCGACTGGCAATTTAATGTACCGTTAAGCAATGGATTTGCAGATGATGCAAGTGGCTGGGGTATGAACTTCGAAGGTGGTTATTTCGTAACCCCCAACCTGGGATTAGGCCTCTTCCTAAACTATCACACCAACCATGAATATGTAGGCCGTGAAACCTTTTCGGTAAATGGCGGTAGCATGACCAGTGACCAGCAACACACCATCTTTCAGTTGCCTTTCGGTGCAGCAGCACGTTATCAGTTCAACCGTGGTGGAGCATGGCAACCTTATGCCGGTGTAAAACTCGGTACAGAATATGCCAAAGTCCGCTCTAACTATAACATCTTTGAATCCAGAAACGAAAACTGGGGTTTCTACGTATCACCGGAAGTCGGTTTGAATGTTTACCCATGGGCTTATGGTCCGGGATTGCATCTGGCCCTGTATTATAGCTATAGCACCAACAAAGCCGACAACGTATTGACTTACAATGTGGACAAACTGAACAACTTCGGTTTCCGTATCGGATTGTCGTTCTAAATAGTGATAAATGATTAGTAATTAGTGATAAGTGATTAGTACCCTGCAGCATCATCGCGCAGCCCACTAATCACTTATCACTTTATCACTAATTGCTTATCACTAATCTCTTATCACGAACCACCACTTATTTGTCTACTTCATCGCCTTATAAAGTACTTCCTGTATTCGAGGACGAATATCCAACTCCATTAATTTGCGGTTTGTTGCATCAGGATAGGTACGATTACTTAAAAAAACATAGATCAGTTCATTATCCGGATCGACCCAGGCACAAGTACCTGTAAAACCGGTATGCCCATATACAGAGGCCGGTGCAGATTTTGTACAAGGACTTTTATCAGGAGTTTTCATATCCGGCTTATCAAAACCAAGCCCGCGACGGCTGATTTTAGAGACCTCGGTAGTAAACAACTTACAGGTTTCGCGGCTCAAATAACGATGCCCATCCAATTCTCCTTCATTCAAAAGCATCTGATAAATACGAGCTATCTCACGGGCATTAGAAAATAATCCGGCATTACCGCCGACTCCTCCCTGAAATGCGGCACACTCATCATGAACAAACCCCTGCAGTACACTTTTTCGCAAAAACCGGTCATTGGCCGAGGGAATAATCTCTGACTTCGGAAGACGGCGCAAAGGAAGATACAACGTACGTTCCAATCCCATTGGCGCATAAAATTCTTTCGCTAAATATTCATTCATCGGCATATCCGCCAACCGGTCCACCAAAAAACGCAAAAGGATAAAGCCGATATCACTGTAACGATATTGTTTGGTTTTCAACGGTATCTCCGATATCTTTTCCTGTAAAACCTGTACGAAAGACTTATTAAGCCATAAACTGTCACTAATCTGCAAACGGCATTCGGAAGTACGAACTTTGGAAGTCATTCCCGGCAAAAAACGGAAATTAGGATTCGCCCATGTAGTAGCTCCCAAGCGCAATGGGTGCAGTGCATCCCGCCGTGCAGAAAACAGACGTCCTTTATAACTCTCTTTATCAATAGCTTCGGGATAAAGAACGATTCCGGCAGGTAATCCGGATTGGTGCAAGAATATTTCACGAATAGTTATGTCCTTTTTATCGGTTCCCTGTAACCACGGTAAATAATCGGAGAGCTTATCCGATAAATTAAAACGTCCCTTATCATAGAGCTTCATCAAAGCTAACAATGTTCCGGTTGTTTTTGAAAGTGAAGCAATGTCATACACATCGGCCGAATGCACCGGCGCACTGCCTTTTCCTGCATGAGTACCAAAACAGCGGTCATACAAAATCTGCCCCTCTTTCATCACCACAATCTGACAGCCGGGATAAGCTCCTGCTTTTATTCCCATCCGGGCAATGGAATCAATACGATCGAGCATTACAGAAGACATGCCGTATTCTTCCGGTTTAAAATGAGGAGGGGTATGCAGAGTAATCGTCACCCCGGCTCCCGTAGCAAATAATCCGCCAAGACTGGCAGAAAGCCGGCCGTCTGCCGAAGCACGGGCAAAAAGGATATCGGCTACCTGCCGTTGTACATCCTGCCCCGTAGAATGTGCCAGTACAACGGCTTGTGCCGTCGAAACAGCACGATGTATCTGCAACATCATCTTTCCGGGAGTAAAGAAAAGATAAACCGTCGGGGGATTTTTTTTATCAGTAGCCAATCCGGCAAAAAAGTTCTGAAAAGGAGCCAGCCGTTGTTCGCTTACCGCAACAATAACACGGCGATAACTGGAAAGCGAGTCTCTCAAAACCCTTTCCTGCGCTTCTGTCATCCCTTTACGAAGACGGAAACGCACCAGTGACGTATATTTTCCCAACCTGCCGGCAAGTGCATCCGTCTCTCCGGCATCGCCCACTTCCAGCAGAGCCATAGGCGGCATTTCTTTATCAGCATGAAGCGGCAGGATGTGTTCTTTATTATTCAAAACAGTTATGGCAGCCAGATTCAAGCGGCGGATCAGATCACGCGTCTGAGGTGTGTTGATCCGGGTTCCCAAACCGGAAAGCTGTATATTCGGTTTTCGGCTAAGTCCAAGGGCATATTTATAAGTAAGTACTTTCCGGCATTTACGATCCAATTCCTCACGCGAAAATTCACCACGCTCTACCGCTCCGATCACGGCCGGTACTTCTGCTTTCAAGTTTCTCGGAGCGAGAACCATATCATTCCCTGCCTTCAAAGCCTGCAAACAAAGATCGGCATTACCCGAAACGCCTTTCATTGCAAGCGCATCTGTAAAAATCAACCCTCTAAAGGCTAATTCTTCCGTCAATAAGCCATATACCACATTACGCGAAAGGGATGAAGGCAACCCACTCAAAGGCTCGATAACAGGCACTTGGAGATGCCCTACCATCATACCGCTCAACCCGGCCCGTATCGCTTCTTTAAACGGATACAGTTCCACGCTATCCAAGCGTTCACGCGTAAAAGGCAAGACAGGCAATGCCTTATGAGAATCCACATCCGTATCTCCATGTCCCGGAAAATGCTTACAAACAGAAAGAACACGTCCACTTTCCAAACCACTGGCATAAGCAATCACCTTATCCGACACACGCACAGGGTCCTCACCAAAAGAACGATTATTGATAACCGGATTTTGCGGATTGATATTCACATCCGCCACAGGGGCAAAATTGACCTGTACACCAAGCTCATGGCATTGACGAGCCATTTCACGGCCATACTCATAAATCAACTGATTATCCTGTATACATCCCAATACCATATTGCGCGGAAAAAGCGGAGTACCGCGAAGGCGCATCGACAATCCCCATTCCCCGTCAAAAGTAATCATCAACGGAAGACGTGCCATACGTTGCGCCTGATTGGTGAGGATAGCTTGTGTTTGCATTTTTCCACCGGAAAATAAAAGACCGCCTACTTTATAAGTATCCACCGCTTCGCGCAACAGTGCCTGATTGGCCTTGGTATCTACCGGAGCAATGGTATAAATAAACAGTTGCCCTACCTTCTCTTTCAAGCTGAGCCGGTTCATCACCGAATCCACCCATTGCCGGCAATGCGGATCTTGTTCTGCTTTATAAAGAAGAAGAGGATGTACATTTGTCTGACCGTACAAAAACTCACCGAAGCAAAAAAGCAGTAGAGGTATCAGGTATTTCTTCATCTCATCTAAATATATGATTGGCAAATTATCAGTTTAGCATCCGTTCCCTTATTCCCGTTCAAATGTCAAATCTATTTTCCCGACAAAAATGCCATTCTTACCCGTATGCGATACAGGGATTGATTCACCGTCCAGATTTTGGAAAAAGACCGGCTCCTGCATAAAAGTATGGGAATGGCCGCCAAGTACGACATCGATATTTCGTGTTTGATGTACCAGCATCTCATCTTCTTTTATTCCAAGATGCGACAAACAAACTACAGCATCACACCCTTCCACGTCTTTCAACTTCGCAGCCACCTCATTCGCCACCGATACGGGATCTTTGAACACTACGCCTTCGCACTTATCGGCCTGTACGAGCCCCTCCATTTTTGCACCAAGCCCGAATACTCCTATTTTCAACCCGTCACGTTCCAATATGACGTACGGCTTCACAAGACCTTCGAGCGCAGTACCCTCCATGCCATAATTGGCACAAACGATTGGAAAATCAGCCATTTTAAACAAATGCGCCATGTTTTCCAAACCAAAATCGAACTCATGATTACCGATAGTGGCTGCATCGTATTTCATCAGGTTCAACATTTTAATTTCCACCTCTCCCTTAAAAAGGTTGTAATAGGGTGTACCTTGCGAGAAGTCTCCGCAGTCGAACACTAAAACATCGGGATTATTTTCACGGAACTGATCCAACAGGGCAGCCCGACGCACAAAACCACCCATGCCGGCATATTTGTCGGCAGCGTGTACATCGATCGGCTCGATGCGGCTATGGGTATCACTGGTTTGCAACAATGTAAGTGTTTTAGTCTGCTGTGCAAATCCCGGAAGAAGCGCACATAGCAGAAAGAATATGGTTATTGATAATTGATACCTTTTCATTATCTGGTTATTTTGTAAATTCGTTATTCATGATCATTTTACTGTAATTCTTCCTTCCATACGAGAAGTAATCTTCTTTCCGGCCTTTGTCTGCTGCTCCACATAATCCATGAACAGTCCACGTAAAGTAGCTCCGGGAGGACACTCTCTGTTCTCGGCTTTCACCAATGGGGTCATTCCGTCATTTCCATCGGCCAAGTAATCGATGGTAGCTATCGTGTACAGCTTGTTATCATCCACCGGTTTTCCTCCGATAGTACCGTTCAGCAGTTCACCGTCTTTAGTAATATCCAGGCGAACCCCACTTACTCCCTCACCCCGGCAGGCAGCAATGGATGCAAACAGTTCCTTCAAGACACTCCCTTTCACTGTCACGACACAAAGGGAGTTTTCGAAAGGCAATATTTCATAAATGTTTCCACAAGTGATTTCACCTTCCGAAAGTATATTACGTAACCCGCCCATATTCATCAATCCCATATCGGCAGGCTTACCCAATACCTGTACGGCAGCTTCTCTCAACACATCCGCCACCAGATTGGATAACAAACTCTCCGGCGCTCCTTTGTCCATCGTCATTTCACTCGTACCTACCACCCGGTACATCATGCTATCTACCGAAGCCTTATACGGAGCTAACAACGCCACAGCGTCCGTATCCGGATGTACGTCCCATATTGAATCGATTGTAATCATGCTTCCATCAATTCTTGCCAGTTTATAAGGTGACTGACAGGAAGCAAGCATCAGAAGCCCCGTTAGGGCCACTCCCGAAAAGAGCTTTGCATAAGTTTGTTTCATATACTGTTTTTTTAATCGTTCTACAAATATAGATAAAAATGTTGGTAGTGTGCCAAAAAATTCGTTACTTTGCACCGCTTTCGCGCAATCGCTGTTAGGAGAGAGTTGCCTGATATGTTGCGTTGTAACGATAAAACAATTTAATAATAACAACAATGGATTTAATTAAAATTGCAGAAGAAGCATTTGCTACCGGTAAACAGCATCCGAACTTCAAAGCAGGTGACACAGTAACCGTAGCATATCGTATCATCGAGGGTAACAAAGAACGTGTACAGTTGTACCGTGGTGTTGTTATCAAAATTGCTGGTCACGGTGACAAGAAGCGTTTTACAGTACGCAAAATGTCTGGAACAGTAGGTGTAGAAAGAATTTTCCCGATCGAATCACCGGCTATCGACAGCATCGAAGTGAACAAGGTAGGTAAAGTTCGTCGCGCTAAATTGTATTATTTGCGTGCACTTACCGGTAAGAAAGCCAGAATCAAAGAAAAAAGAGTTAACGGTTAATTCCGATAATCTCCAATTCGAGATAAAAAAGAGAAAGTTCCGTAAGGAATTTTCTCTTTTTTATTTTCCAATATTACAAGATAATGAATGTTAGTATTACAATTATGGCTTCGCGGTTATTGTTCCAGTTGCGAAGTCCAATTCCAATGTCGCAGTAGGCGCGTCTTTCAGCAATATACCCAATACATCACCTTGCCAATACACGAACAAGGCTTCAAAAGCAGGAATATAATGCTGTATACCCGCTACGCTCGAATTCCATTGACGTTGGGTTTCCCATGCTTTCTCTAAAACATCCAACTCCTCTTCCAAATCACCGGAAATAGTATATTTAAAATGATCTGTTCCCTCCAAATTATAGAAATTATTGATCATCTTATCCCTGTTTTTAAGTAGGAAAGTCACCACGCAGCCTTGCCTGACTGTATTAAGCGTTATTGTCTTTTTACTATCAACCACAACACCATCCATATAAGCTACACCAAAAGCATTATAAACACCTACATTTTCCACACATATAACTGAGAATCCTTTAGTCTGAGTATCAAATGCCAACCAATTAAATTCTTTATCTCCCCTCACAAAATCACTCACAACTACAACCCTATATTCTCCCGGCTCCAATTCTCCGGTGGTATAAGAGGCTACATCTTTTACGTTAGAAACATAACGAGTATCCTTCGCAACAATAGAAACTTCTTCTTCACCTTGCTTCAAGACCAAATAAGTAAAGCGAAGTTGAAGCCCATCTGTCAACTCACCTGTAAAAAGCAGATTCCCATCCACACTTTTCAAACCTTTCACAACATCATAAGCCGATGTATTAACAGTCAGCTTGATCGCGTTATCCTCCTCGTCTTCACAAGACACCAAGGAGATGCACACGCATAGACATAGGAACAAATAAAATAATCCTTTCATTTTTCTTTTTTTCATTGTATTAGATATATTAGTTCTACATAAAAAAATTGTTATCTAAAAATGCCCGGGCAGCCGCTCTTTCAAAGCAGACTAACGCACCATTGAGTTAAAAAACACCTCATATTTATAAACAATAAAAGGATCCATTTATTGTTATGGGTACAAATAAAATCCCCGGACAAACAAACAGTTCACCCGGGGCTTTAGCTATATGATATTGAATAATAACCCGCTTATTTTGAAGTTACCTTGCCGGTTGCAAAATCCAATTCAAGAACCACATCTTTTCCATTGCCCAATTTTATTTTATAAGTATCGCCTTGCCAACCCAACGTCATGGGGTCTATTACCGCTCCGGTAGCAGCACAATAATGCTGAACAGCTGTCATGCCGGCAGTCCACTTGTGTTGCATCGCTTCTGTTCTGTAGCTAAAATCGTCACCAAATTTCCCATAAGCCGTATAAGTAAACTTTTCCATAGTCAAAGTATATGAATCATCGGTCATCTTGTCCGTATTTTTAAGCAGGAAAGTAACCAAACCGCCTTTTCGCACTGTATTAAGCGTTATTTCTTTTTTGCTATCCATCACGATATCACTCATATAAGCTGTACCGAAAGCATTATAGACTCCTGCACTTTGCAGACACTCAACCGACAGGCCCTTATACTGTTTGTTGATCGAGACCTGGTTATATTCAATATTTCCCTTTACAAAATCACTCGTAACGATCACACTATAATCACCCGGTTCCAATTCTTCTGTCGTATACGAAGCAATAGCACTTATATTAGAGAGATAACGGCTATCGTTCGCAACAATAGAGACGTCATTGCCTGCCTGCTTCACAACCAGAAAAGAAACACGAATCCGGAGACCGTCGGACAACTCATCCGTGAAATACAGATCGCCTTTCGCATCTTTCAAATCTTTCACTACATCGTATACCGATGTGTTGATTGTCAGCTTGATCGCATTATCCTCTTCTTCACACGAAACCAATGATACACAAGCATATACAAGCGCAAACAAATAAAACAACTTTTTCATTTTTACTTCTTTATAATGTTAATAATATTACTTCGCCATATAATCCAGCACTGTGTAAGGCTTCCATTTGCCCTCTTTATCCTTTATCAGTTCCATGGTTTCATTTTCTATCGCTATATCTCCCTCTTTAAAATTTTCCAAGATTTTGCCAAACGGAGTGATGTTGGTGAGAACAACTGTATAGTGAGCATATCCTTTATTTTCCCCGACATACTCCTTGCTAATCACCTTGCCCACCTTCTCATTGGCTCCTCTCATCGCAACAAACGCCACGCTTCCCTGCTTTAAAGGTGTGCCTTTCAGGTATTTTTCACCTTCTGGAGTCAAGCCGACAATGATACGATAAATCGCTCCTACCCGTTCCCTCTGCTCCACAGTAATCAAACCTGCTTCCTGCAAAGCTAAAAACTGTTCCATTTTCAGATTGCGCTCTCCCACAGATCCGTATTTAATGGTAGCCGATTCATCGAAAGTTACATCCCCTATCGGAAGATAGGCTGCTTTATACGCGGCTTGATCCGGTGTGGTACCTCCCAAAGTTAAAAGTGCATTTCCAGTATCTTCTATTACCCGATCAGATACTTTACCATCTCCACAAGATACCAGTAGGTAGAAACCTGCCAGCATCAACAAATAATTAACTGCTTTCATAATTTACAATTATCAGATTAAACAAAGATCTTATCAAGCTCTAAACAAATGCTTTATATCCTATTAAAGCATTGATAATATCATTAATTTATTTTAAAATAGGATATTGCAAAGATAGTATATAAGCAAACACTGACCTGTCACCCAAAAGGGTGTTTTTATTACCTAAAAAGACAAATACATCATAAAGTCCATACATACAAAATGACAACAAAAGCCCCGGACAAACAAATGTTCGCCCGGGGCTTTATTACCTTTATATAATAATGAAGTAGACTCTTAAAAAGATTACAAGTCTTTCAACTCCCAAGCCAATGCACTGGCACCCAGCACAGCAGCATCAGAATCTTTTAATTCGGAAACCAATAGCTTGGTTTTACCTTTATAGATATTAAGCAAATTATCTTCCATTGCTTTATGGATCGGTTTCATGATATAATCACCCGATTTTGCAAGACCACCGAACAACACAATTGCCTCCGGACTGGAGAATGCAATGAAATCTGCCAAAGCCTCACCAAGTATAGTACCTGTGAACTCAAAAATCTCCTGTGCCAATTTATCACCCTGCACTGCTGCATCATATACATCTTTGGAAGTAATGTTTTCTGCAGGAATATTACGCAAAAGGCTGGCATCCGTGCGTGCAGCCAAGAATTCACGAGCCGTACGGGCTACACCTGTAGCCGAGCAATACGTCTCCAGACAACCTTTACGTCCGCAACCGCACATACGTCCCGTACCGCGACGAACAATCACATGGCCCAACTCACCGGCAAAACCATCGTGACCATAAACCATCTGTCCGTTAATAACAATACCGCTACCGACACCTGTGCCCAATGTAATCATGATAAAATCCTTCATACCACGCGCAGCTCCATAGGTCATTTCACCTACACCGGCCGCATTGGCATCATTAGTCAAAGCCGTAGGGATGCCAAGACGTTCTTCAAACATGGCAGCCAAAGGAATAATACCTTTCCAAGGCAAGTTAGGAGCGAATTCGATTGTTCCGCTATAATAGTTTCCGTTAGGAGCACCGATACCGATACCTTTTATTTTTTCAACGCCACCTTGTGAGATGATAAGAGGAAGAAGATTTTTACATACTTCATCTACATATTCTTCTACTGTTTCATAAGCCTGAGTTTTTACAGAGCCGCTTGCAATAATAGTACCGCGTGCATCTACAATACCAAAGACAGAGTTTGTTCCGCCTATGTCAATACCTACTACGTAGGGTTTTTCCATGTTTGAATTCATGATAGTTCGTTTAAAAGGGTTAGCTTATTAATAATTTATTGCACACAAATTACGTAAAGAAGATTGAGTCTACAAAATGTTTTTTTAAAAAACTTCACTCTGTTTGCAACTTTTCGTATCTTCCGTGCGTCTAATAGGAGAAATTATAAGAAAAGCCAAACTAAATAAAAGAAATTGTGATACACCTCAAAGACATTAACAAGACTTACTACAATGGAGCTCCCCTCCATGTGCTCAAAGGTATCAACCTCGACATAAAACGTGGAGAGTTCGTTTCTATCATGGGAGCATCAGGATCGGGAAAGTCTACCTTACTAAACATACTGGGCATTCTTGACAACTATGATACCGGTGACTATTACCTGAATAACGTACTGATAAAAGACCTCAGCGAAACCAAAGCTGCAGAATACAGAAACCGGATGATAGGATTTATCTTCCAGTCCTTCAACTTGATTTCTTTTAAGAATGCTGTGGAGAATGTAGCCCTGCCACTATTCTACCAAGGAGTAAGCCGCAAAAAAAGGAATACCCTGGCATTGGAGTATCTGGATAAGTTGGGGTTGAAAGATTGGGCGCATCACATGCCAAACGAGATGAGTGGCGGGCAAAAACAACGCGTTGCCATTGCCCGCGCATTGATCACCCAACCCCAAATTATCTTGGCTGACGAACCGACCGGTGCGCTGGACAGCAAGACTTCCGTCGAGGTAATGCAAATATTAAAAGACCTCCACAAAACGGGAATGACCATCGTAGTAGTGACACATGAAAGCGGTGTAGCCAATCAAACGGATAAAATTATTCATATCAAGGACGGAATCATCGAACGGATTGAGGAGAACCTCGATCATGATGCATCTCCTTTCGGCCAACACGGAATAATGAAATAAGAAAAAAGAAAGGATTTACGATTAGACAATTGGCAATTTCCGATTAAAAATAGTCTTTGTTTGTTCATCTCTTTCCCATCTCAAAATATAAACCGATAATATCAATCGTAAATCGTAAACGTACCTATGTGTTCAAAGATTAAACAATGGTCATGACCGTAGGGAATAAATCTAAATAAAATCATGTTTGACATTTGGCAAGAAATATATGGTACCATCAAACGGAACAAATTGCGCACATTCCTCACAGGATTTGCCGTAGCATGGGGCATCTTTATGCTTATCGTACTGTTAGGGGCAGGCAACGGGCTGATCCACGCGTTCGAACAATCGTCTTCGGAACGGGCCTTGAATTCTATCAAGATATTTCCCGGGTGGACTACCAAATCGTATGAAGGGCTGAAAGAAGGACGAAGGGTTAAGCTGGATAACAAGGACTTAGACATAACCAAAGAACAGTTCCAAGAAAATGTAATCGAAGTCGGTGCAACCTTATATCAAAATAGTACCAATCTAAATTTTGGTAAAGAATATGTCAACCTAAGACTAACAGGAGTATTCCCGAATTTCCCGGAAGTAGAAACGGTAAAACTATCCAAAGGACGGTTCATTAATGAGATAGACATACGACAATGCAGGAAGGTGATTGTTCTCAATACCAAAACAGCCGAAATCCTTTTCGATAAAACTCATACAGAACCTATCGGACAAAACGTAAAAACAGGGGGGATTATCTATCAGGTAGTAGGGCTGTATAAAGACCAAGGAGACAACAGTTCAAGTGATGCATATATTCCTTTTACAACTCTACAACTCATTTATAATGAAGGAAATAAAGTAAACAATATCATTTTCACCACCAAAAATCTGAAGTCAATAGAAGACAACAAGGCTTTTGAAACTCAATACCGCAAAGTATTAGGAGCCCACCACCGCTTCGATCCTACTGACGAAAGTGCCATCTGGATATGGAACCGGTTTACCAATTACCTGCGCAACATGGGAGCCATGAATATGCTTCGGATAGCTATTTGGGTGATAGGTATCTTCACACTGCTGAGCGGAATTGTAGGAGTCTCGAATATCATGCTGATTACCGTAAAAGAACGAACCCGGGAATTCGGCATCCGCAAAGCATTGGGAGCAAAACCACGGTCTATCTTATGGCTCATTATCGTAGAGAGCGTTGCAATCACTACTTTTTTCGGATATATAGGAATGGTCAGCGGCATTGCAGTAACCGAATGGATGAACAGCGCTTTCGGAAACCAGCAAATGGATAACGGTATGTGGTCGGAAACCGTATTCTCTAATCCGACGGTAGATTTGGGAATTGCCATACAAGCCACTCTGACATTAGTCATAGCAGGCACTTTAGCCGGATTCTTCCCTGCCCGGAAAGCAGTAACCATCAGCCCGATAGAAGCGCTCAGAGCAGACTAATAATGTGCCAATTATTCAATGTGCCAATATGCCAATGGAAAAAATTGGGAAATTAGGAAATTGAATAATTGAATAACAAATTAAATAACTAAGTAATTAACCGTGCGCAGCCAATTGACACATTGGCACATTAGCACATTGGCAAATTATTCAAGATGCGAATAGACATAGACACGTGTGAGGAAATCCTTATCACGATAACAAGAAACAAAACCCGGAGCCTGCTTACGGCATTCGGAGTATTCTGGGGTATTTTCATGCTCGTGGCACTCATTGGAGGCGGACAGGGTATGCAAAATGCCATGCAGGTGCAGTTTGAAGGATTCGCCACAAACTCCGGTTTTGCATGGCCGCAGAAAACAGGCGAGGCCTACAAAGGATTCCGTAAAGGACGCTGGTGGAGCTTAAATATCGACGACATCGAACGTATACGCAAAAATGTAGACGGGATCGAGCTTATCACCCCTTCCATTGCCCGTTGGGGCTCTAAATCGGTATATGAAGACAAAAAATTCGATTGTATCGTGAAAGGACTACATCCCGAATATGAAAATATCGAAGCACAAGATATTTCCCTCGGGAGATTTATAAATGATGTGGATATACGCGAAGCGCGCAAAGTATGTGTCATCGGGAAACGTGTGTATGAAAGCCTGTTTACACCGGGCACCGATCCTTTGGGAAAATACATTCGCGTAGACGGAATTTACTATCGTGTCATCGGATTATCGGTGGCAGAAGGAAATATCAGCATCCAAGGGCAATCATCCGAATCTGTTATATTGCCTTTTACAACCATGCAACGGGCTTATAACCTGGGACGTAACATAGAGTTGGCCTGCTTTACTGTCAAACCGGGTTTGAAAGTGACAGATATACAGCCGGAAGTAGAACGTATTATCAAAGAAGCACACTTCATATCACCGGATGACAAACAAGCCATCATGGTATTAAACACAGAGGCTATGTTTTCAATGATGGATAACCTATTCACAGGTATACGCATTCTTATCTGGATGGTAGGATTGGGTACTCTGTTAGCAGGAGCCATCGGGGTATCAAACATCATGATGGTAACAGTGCGCGAACGTACTACCGAAATCGGTATTCGCCGTGCGATCGGTGCCCGTCCCAAGGATATACTCCAACAGATTCTTTCTGAAAGCATGGTGCTTACCACAATAGCCGGAATGATGGGAATCTCATTTGCCGTATTAGTACTTCAAGTGATGGATATGACCATCACCAGTGACAGTGGGAGGTCTTTCGGCTTCCAGGTTACATTCGGTTTGGCTGTGGGCACTTGTGCATTATTAATCACATTGGGCATGCTGGCAGGACTGGCACCCGCCTACCGGGCAATGGCCATTAAACCGATTGAAGCCATCCGTGACGAATAATCACAATTGGCAAATCAAAGAGAGATAAAAAAGAAAAATATAAAATCAAAAAATAAGACTAAGATGAAAAAGTTTCTGAAAATCACATTGCTGGTAGTCCTAACAGCCGGTATCATAGGGACATTTGTATTCCTGTGGATGAAATCAAGACCGAAAGTTGTTGTATACGAAACAGTAAACGCCGAGATCACCGATCTACAAAAAACAACAGTGGCCACGGGTAAAGTAGAGCCTCGCGATGAAATCCTCATCAAGCCTCAAATCTCGGGTATCATTGACGAAGTATACAAAGAAGCCGGACAGAGCATCCGCAAAGGTGAAGTGATTGCCAAAGTAAAGGTAATCCCGGAGTTAGGACAGGTAAACTCTGCCGAAAGCCGTGTACGCCTGGCGGAAATTAATGAGAAACAGGCACAGACGGATTTTGACCGCGTAGAGAAGTTGTTCAAAGACAAACTCATCAGCCGCGAAGACTTCGAAAAAAGCGAAGTGGCACTGAAACAGGCGCGTGTAGAAGTACAGACGGCTAAAGATGCACTTGAAATTATCAAAGAAGGGATTACTAAAAACAGCGCTTCACTCTCCAGTACTTTAATCCGTTCGACAATAGACGGGCTGATATTGGATGTCCCGGTAAAAGCCGGTAACTCCGTAATTATGAGTAATACGTTCAATGACGGAACAACCATCGCTACGGTGGCCAATATGAATGATTTGATTTTTAAAGGTAAGATAGACGAAACGGAAGTCGGACGTATTCACGAAGGAATGCCTGTAAAACTAACCATCGGCGCATTACAAAATCTGACATTCGATGCCAAACTGGAATATATTTCTCCTAAAGGGGTGGAGGAAAACGGCGCTAACCAATTTGAGATAAAAGCAGCAGTATCCGTGCCCGACAGCGTACAAATCCGTTCAGGCTATTCGGCAAATGCAGAAATTGTGCTTCAACGCGCCCAACAGACCTTAGCAGTGCCTGAAAGTGTTATTGAGTTCAGTGGCGACTCCACTTTTGTCTATGTAATGACAGATTCGGTACCGGAACAAAAATTCCAACGCAAACCAGTAACTGCCGGCATGAGCGATGGTATCAAAATAGAGATAAAAAGCGGCGTGACAGCGAAAGATAAAATCCGTGGGGCAGAAAAGAAAGATAAATAATAAAATCAATAACAGGAAATTATGAAAAAAGGACTTATTATATTCTCTCTTGCCACACTCTGCGTCACCAGCCAGGCGCAGGAAGGATGGACGCTACGCCAATGTATCGACTATGCCATCGAACACAATATCGAAATCCAGCAGACAGCCAATGAAGCTGAACAAAATGCCATAGAAGTAAATACGGCAAAATGGGCAAGGCTGCCGAATCTGAGCGGTTCGGCAGGGCAAAATTGGAGCTGGGGACGTTCACAGTCACCCAAAGACAATACATACAGTGATGTAAACAGTGGCAGTACACAATTCGGACTTAATACCAATGTTCCGTTGTTCACCGGACTGCAACTGCCCAATCAGTATGCACTTTCCAAACTGAACCTTAAAGCGGCAATCGAAGACCTGAACAAGGCTAAGGAGGACATTGCTATCAATGTAACTTCCTCTTATCTACAGGTTTTGTTCAATATGGAACTCAGTAAGGTAGCAGCCAGCCAGACGGAACTCAGTAAAGAACAATGCAAACGTATCATCCGCCTTGCCGAAGTAGGAAAGGCTTCGTCTGCCGAAGTAGCCGAAGCTAAAGCCCGTGTGGCACAAGACGAAATGAGCCTGGTACAAGCTGAAAACAATTACCAGCTGGCTCTGCTGGATCTAAGTCAGTTATTGGAACTGCCTACCCCCGAAGGATTTACACTCGCACAACCTGATACTGTAGTAAACTTCGTTCCGTTGACAGCACCGGACGATATATATACGGAAGCATTGAGCAATAAACCCGGTATCCGAGCTGCGCAATTCCGCTTGGAAGGAAGCGAAAAAAGCATACGCATAGCTCAAAGTAATTATTATCCACAACTTTCTTTCGGAGCAAGTATAGGAACAAATTTCTATACATTGAACGGTTCTGCCGAACACAGCTTCGGTTCTCAATTGAAAAATAATCTGAATAAAGGCATCGGATTCAATCTGAGTGTGCCATTATTCAACCGCTTGGCTACCCGTAACCGTGTTCGCAGTGCCCGGTTGCAGCAAACCAACCTTGCCCTGCAACTGGACAACACCAAGAAGGTGCTTTACAAAGAAATTCAACAGGCATGGTACAACGCTGTAGCTGCCGAAAGTAAATTCAATAGCAGTATGGCAGCCGTTACCGCCAATGAAGAATCTTTCCGTCTGATGAGTGAGAAATTCGATAACGGGAAAGCCACTTTTGTGGAATACAATGAAGCCAAACAAAATCTAACAAAATCATTATCAGACAAAATACAGGCAAAATATGACTACCTGTTCCGCACCAAGATTCTCGACTTCTACAAAGGAAAAGCAATCGAATAATCAATAATATCAGTTATCTTTGCTTCATAAACTAAAAAAGACAAGTATATGAAGCAAAGATTTGAAAATAGCCAGTTTCAACTTAAACTTTTATATATCGGACAGTTCCTTATGGAATTCCCAATATGGTGCAGCCAATCAAGCCGAGTTCACAAGGCAACGTACAAAAATCCTTGCCGCCCTTAAAGCCATGAATGCAGATATATATGCTCTTTGCGAGGTTGGTGAAGGAAGAACGGCCGTACAAGATATAGTAAACGGACTAAATGAAGCAGACGGAACGGATAAATATGCTTATATAGATAGCGGAGATAGCCACGAAAGTACCTACACTAAAAATGTATTTGTTTACAACACAACCAAAGTAACACCCTACAAAGAATTCCGTACCATCGGCTCGTACCTTAAACTCCGCCATGTGGCACAAGCTTTTGATCTGAAAGAGAATCAGGAAAGATTGATAATCTCATTAAATCACTTCAAATCAAAGTCAAGCGGTAGCGGAAGCAATGCCGATCAATACGACGGGCAAGGAAGCTCAAATATTCAACGGCAATCCGAGGCTCGTACACTCGTCAATGAATTGAATGCCCTGATCAGCTATTACGAGGATCCGGATATATTGATATTGGGTGATTTAAACGCATACTCAAAAGAAGACCCCATCCGAATATTAACAAACGCTTCTTTGATAAATCTGCTCGAACAATTCTCTCCCCGGGATTATAGCTATGTTTATAACGGAGCTACCGGTTATCTGGATCATTCAATTGCTTCTATCAGCATGAGTAAACAAGTAACAGATGCATTCCCCTGGCATATTAACGCAGATGAACAAAGTAAATTCGGTTATAAATATGCTGCAGATTATTCTCCGGACCCATACCGTTGTTCCGACCATGATCCGATCATCACAACCTTGATGTTAGGACAAACAACAGGAAACGGTCATCAGGAAGCCACCGCCAAAAACAGAATTCAAATCTTCGGTAATCCCCGCGACGGTTACTTAACCTTGAAAGGAGAAAATATAAATAAGGTAGAAGTTCTTTCTGTCAACGGACAAATCATTGTCACGAATACGGTTCACCCATCCGAAAGTTATTTTATTCTGCCAACAGATGTTTTAGCTGAAGGATTCTATTTAATACGTGTATATAATGGAGGATCGTATACCACGCTTAAAATTATAATTCCATAATAAAAGGCTTCGTATAACCTTTCGGAAATACGAAGCCTGACATTTCTTTCTATTTTTATTACAATATAGTTTAATAAGCAATGGCTATCAGTTCAAAATCATTGTCGCATTTATTCAAAGTATTCAAACTCCAGTCTTTCCCTGCTTCATTCCACTTGTAATTTACATATGCCACCGGCATATTATCCGCATTAAGCTCATAAACACTTTTCTCTACCGAATCAATGTAAGCTTTATGACGTTCATTCCAGCGGGCGTATTCCATAGTTATTTCATTGCCGCCATATAAATAAGTTATCTTAAAATAAGGCACCCATTTATCACGACTTCCATCCCATTTAAATGCTTCTTTAGCAGTCATTCTCTTCTGGTTATCATAAGAAAAATCGTATTTCATATGTCTGTAAAGAGAACCATCCATTCTATAAATCACTTTTGAAGTAACAAGATCACCATCTTTAATTTCATTAGTTACGAAGTTTTCTTCCTGAGCTTTCAACTCTGCATTTGTAATGCCTATAACTGCCATAGCTGCCAAAACAATCATTCTGAAAAATACTGTTGCTTTCATAATCGTATCTATTTATTTAGTTAAACTTTTTCCCATTTATACATTAGACGTATCTATTCATTCAAAGGTTGCATCATTTTCTGTTTTTTTTCTACTCTTTTTTGATGCTTGTCTTCATGTGTATGAATGCAAGTAATATGCCAAAGCAATAACACACTGGTTATCAGCAATTAATCAAAAATCTAATATGTACGAAAATGAACACATGTACGCTTATATGCGGACAGTATACTATTTTTAATTATCTTTGTCTCCCGCTTTATGGAACAACAAAAAGAATATAGAAGTATCGTAAAAACCACTGCCCTCTTTGGGGGAGTGCAAGCTTTTCAAGTTCTGCTAACTTTGGTACGTACCAAAGTGGTAGCATTGCTTCTTGGAGTAGACGGTGTAGGATTATTAGGACTGTTGAATAATACCATAAGCATGGTGCAAAGCATTACAGGATTGGGGATTAATCAAGGTGGAGTAAAAAGTATATCTGCCGCAGGCAATCCCCAGAAGGCGGCACAAACAGCTTCTTTGGTGAGACAAATGAGTTTGTATGCCGGACTATTCGGCTCAGCAGTGATATTAACTCTTTCCCCATGGTTATCACAGTGGAGCTTCGGTAACCGGGATTTTACAGGAGCTTATATGTGGTTAGCCTGCACATTACTATTTGATACGCTAACGAAAGGCGAATTGGCCATCTTCCAAGGCTTCCGGCGTCTCCGGATTCTGGCACAAGCCAATTTAATCGGTGCATCCGCAGGCCTGTTAATCTCCCTACCTATATATTACATATGGAGAACAGATGGCATTGTAGCCGCCATTATCCTTTCCTCTATCTGCGGTTATTTCGCTACTTTACTATTTCGTGACAAGCAAAAGACTCCTCCCCTCCCCATCTGCCAAGAAGGTAAAAGCATCATTACCATCGGAGCGATACTCACAATCAGCGGTTTTGCCAGTACATTAGTCAGTTATTTATTTAATATTTACCTCAGAAGTCATGGTGGTCTGCAAGATGTAGGTATCTATCAATCCGGGTTCGGGTTAATTGATAAGTATGTAGGTCTTATTTTTGTGGCAATGAGTACAGACTATTATCCGCGTCTGGCAGCAGTCCACACCCAAAACACGAAATTAAGTTCCATCATGAATCAACAGACAGTAGTATCATTATTGATATTATGCCCGGTAATTGCCATCTTTCTGCCTACCGCTCCTTTAATCGTACAGTTACTCCTTACAAAGTCTTTCTTACCAGTCATTCCCTTTCTGTCATGGGCTATATTGGGAATGATTTTCAAAGTAACTTCAACCTGTTTAGGATATATACTTATCGTTAAAGGAGCACATCGTTTATTTCTCGGTACCGAACTATTATCTTCAATAATCATTTTAAGTAGCAATATTATAGGATATACTTTAGCTGGAATCAAAGGTATTGGCATTGCTTTCCTTATTAGTTATATTTGTTATTTTATTGTAGTAGGCAGCATTTGCCGCTACAAATTTAACATTAAATTCAACAAAGAAGTTATTAGATTGTTTTTTTTCACAATGACAACTTCAATAGTCAGTTTTATTACAATCTATTATGGGATACCAATAAATCCATGGGCAGGATATACATTCTGCAGTTTATTAATATTAATAAACTGTATTTTTTCTCTTAGAAGACTATGGCTACATATTAAATAAAACAATTATATTTGTATTCATGAATCCTCAATTAAGCATCATTATCCCATTCTATGGAAAAGCTGACAAGACTTTGTTGCAGTACTGTATCGATTCCATTAACAATCAAGCTATACCATTAGAAAAATATGAACTGATTATTGCAGATGGTAATGGAAAAAATTTAGGTGCAGGTGCAGCCCGTAATAATGGTATTCTTCAAGCTAATGGAGAATATATTCTTTTCGTAGATGCAGACGACTATTTATTTCCTAATTCTTTACTTCATTGTCTCGATTTCTTAGAAAAAGAACATCCTGATGTCTTATCTTTTAAGTTCCAAAAAGTAATACAAGCCAATCAATCTCAAAAAAAGAAAAAGTGTCGACACACAATATACACATCAGGAGCAGAATTTATGGCTAAATGCAATTTTATGGGAGCCGCCTGTATCCATTTTGTGCGAAAGGAACTATTAATAAAACATCAACTTTTTTTCCCAGAAAATACATATCATGAAGATGAGGCTTTTGTTGCTTTGCTATATTTTTATGCTCAAAAAACGATTATTACCAATTGGCATATATATGCATATTTTCAACACCCTCAATCTATTACTTATCAAAGAGACGAGGAACAAGGGCTAAAGCACGTAAAAGATTTCTACAATATTTTATCCTATTTACGTAGCTTTTTAGAAACAGAGTACAAGGTGACTCCGCTTCAGCAAAAAGCTCTACAACGAAGAATACATTTTTTAACAATAGACTATATACAGCAACTTATACTTAACCGGCGTTCACTCTCTTTTATTCTGTCTGAAATAAAGAAACTTGCAGTAGACAAATATATTCCACTTCCAGCGAATAAATATTCTTGGAAATACACCATTGCTCAAACAATTATTAATTTATTAACGCATTTATGAAAATACTACTTCTCGGAGAATTCAGTAATTTGCATTGGACACTAGCGGAAGGACTTCGTAAGTTAGGACACGAAGTATGTGTTGTCTCCAACGGAGACCGTTGGAGAAATTATCAACGTGATATTTCTCTCACAAGACAATCTGATAGTATATTAGACGGCATACAATATGTACTACAATTACTTCGTGTTCTTCCTCTATTAAAAGGATACGATGTGGTGCAATTAATCAATCCATGTTTCCTACATCTAAAAGCTCAAAAATGTTTGTATATCTACCAATACCTGCGTAAGCACAATAAAAAAGTTTTTTTGGGTGCTTTTGGAAATGACTTTTATTGGACCAGTTTATGTATGAAAACAAATGCCCTTCGCTATTCAGAATTCAAAATCGGAGATAAAGAACGCTATACTGCAAACAATCACAATATCCTTCAAGAATGCCTTTATGGGAATACAGCTTATACAACAAAAGAAATTGCCCAAACCTGTAACGGCATTATAGCTTGCCTATGGGAATACTATGTAGCCTATATTCCCTATTTTCCCGATAAAACGACTTTTATTCCCCTCCCTATCGATTACTCCAACATTACGAGCCGTGTACGGACAGAGCCTGAGAAAGTAAACTTTTTCATTGGCATCCAGTCTGCACGGAGCGATATAAAAGGAACGGATATTATGTATCCCGTCTTAAAAGAGATACAAAAAAAATACCCGGACCAATGTCGTATCACAGAAGCGATCGATGCTCCGTACGCGATTTATCAAAAATTAATGGATGATGCTGATGTACAATTAGACCAGCTCTACTCATACACTCCTTCCATGAATTCATTATTAGCCATGGCAAAAGGAGTGATTGTGCTGGGCGGCGGAGAAGAAGAAAATTATGAAATAATAAATGAAAAAGAGCTACGTCCCATTATCAATGTATATCCCTCCGAAGAAGATATCTTCCAAAAATTAGAATACATCGTATTAAACAAGGAACGTATTCCGGAATTATCAGCGCAAAGTATCGAATATGTAAGAAAACATCATAACTATGTAAAGGTGGCACAGCAATATGTTGATTTTTGGGAAGCACATTAAAAAACTGTACTCTTTTTCTTACACAAACCGGTTCAGTGCGGCAATTACCGTATCGACCTCTTCATCCGTCATCAGCGGAGACATCGGCAGACTGAGTTCTTCCCGATGTATTCGTTCAGTCACCGGCAATGACAGAGAGCTATATTCGGTAAAGGCTTCCTGTTTATGCGGAGGTATCGGATAGTGTATCTGTGCCTGTATTCCCTCCGCTGCAAGAAAGGCTTGCAATCTGTCACGACAAGAAGAAAAAACCGGAAAAATGTGAAATACATGTTGTTTCCAGTCATCGACAGACGGTAAAGTCAACAGAGGATTTTTAATTCCATCAAGATATCGGCAGGCAATATTTCGGCGTCGCTCATTATCGACATCCAGACGAGCCAATTTAAGCCGAAGCACAGCAGCCTGCAGCTCGTCAAGGCGACTGTTAATTCCCTTGCAAAGATGAACATACTTGGCAGAAGAACCATAATTGGCAATAGAACGTATCATCGCAGCAAGCTGTTGGTCATTCGTTGTCACTGCACCGCCATCTCCCAAAGCTCCAAGATTTTTTGCCGGATAGAAACTGAATCCGGCCGCATCTCCAAGATTACCGGTACGTTTTCCATGATAAACCGCCCCATGCGATTGTGCAGCATCCTCCACAACTTTCAGACGATAAGATGCCGCTATATTCAATATAGGTTGCATATCAGCACATCTTCCATATAAATGTACGGGAAGTATCGCTTTAGTCCGGGAATTAATCAAAGTTTCTATCGCTTCGGGCGCTATATTACAGGAATCAAAAGAAGGCTCGCAAAACACGGGTTTCAGCCCGGCACGAACCACTGACAAAATAGAAGCAATATATGTATTGGCAGGAACAATCACTTCATCTCCCGGCTGCATCTCTCCCAACTCGCGATAAGCCATAAAAATAAGGGTCAAGGCATCCAAACCATTTCCTACACCAATACAATATCGGGTTCCGCAATATCCGGCAAAAGCCTCTTCAAAAGCACGGGTCTCTTCTCCTTGAAGATACCAACCGGAACGGGTTACACGAACCACCGTTTCCGATAGCTCCGGTTCAAAAGAGTCACTAATACGCTGTAAATCAAAATACTTAATCATTTAGTACAGATTTTAAAGAAAGTTCATACGTATCATACATCACCGCACGTCCGCCAAATCCCTCTTTCTGAAAGATCAACCCTTCATTCAAGTAACGGCCTCCATCCTCCACAGAGACCCCGAAATCAAAATACTTCCTATCGGTATAAATTTGATGAATCAAATAATCAAATAAGATATCGAGTGCCCCCATTTCCCGGCCTTGTCCGGTAGAAGCAATATACTGAACATGAGCTACTTCTCCGGTAAGATACATTACACATCCTCCTACAGTCTCTTCACCGTCCAACACCCGGTAAAGTTTTATTTCTTCCGGGAAAAGACGACTCAAACAGACCATTTCTTTCAAAGAATGAACAGGCAATCTGTCGTGACGTTGTTGGAGATTTTGTTCCAAAACCGGCCAAAAAGCATCAAAATTTTCATCCTGGCAGACTTTCAGTCCATGATTACGAGCCTGTTTCAACTTACGGCGACGGAGAGTACTGAATGGGTATCCTTTTTCCGGTATTACCACAGAAGATATTTTCCGCTCTGTCAAACGGGCATTCAACCGAAAAAGGGCATACAAATCCTCTTCCGACGGATAATTATGATAAATAAATGGAATGGTACGATAAACGATCCTACCAACTCCGGCAGTCCCCTTTAAATAGCGGCATAAGAGGTAAAACGCCTCCAACACTACCGTTGCAGTGGCATGATAAGAAAGAATAAACCCGCCGTATGTCAGCCCGCCATGCGAATAATAAGTATCATCACTCTCATTGCCGGGCAATAAAGCTATCAACCGCCCTCCTTTGTAAAACATCAGAGAATGATCTGCAAAACGATCTGCATGATAATCCATATAATCACGCATAAACAAAAACGTACCGTTTTTAGAGGTAGCAACAAAACTATCCCAAACAGTCTTCTGCTCCGCTGTATAACGAACTATATTCAACTGCAAGTCTTGGGTAGCGGGTATCATTTCTTTATATATTCCAGAAAATCGTCGTATGAATTAATATAATTGTCCAGGCAATAAGGATGAGAAGCTAAAACCAGCACAACAGCGTCCGATGAAAAATTACTCATTACTTTCCACATTCCCGGAGGAATCAACAAGCCTTCGGAAGGAGAAGACAAATGATAATATTTACGTCCCGTTTCATCTTCCGTCCAGATATCGAAACTACCACTTACAGCCACAATATACTCGGATAATTCCGTATTAGCATGTTGTCCCCGTTCTTGTCCTTCAGGTACATTATGTATCCAGAATACACGTGCCACTTCAAAAGGTATATCCTGACCTACTTCAAGAAGAGTCAGACTTCCTCGTTTATCTGTAAATGTCTTTAAACGTTCCATAACTTTATAGAATAACGATATTTAGCTGATATTATTATACGAATGACCGTTTATAGTTGCCTATACACCCGGAAGATTAGGATCCGGATTAGTTTCAACATATTGAAACCACTTGCTTCATCCAGATGAAACACATTGTGCCAACCGGATGGAACACATTGTGCCAATAAGATGAAACCCATCGTTTCTTCCTATTGAAACGATGGGCTCCTTTACCTAAACGGGCACTTAGGTCCGTACACATATATTATTAGTATTAGTTATCTTCTTGACGAACTGCTTCCCCGTTCGGAAGAATTTGAAGAAGAACTTCTCCGGCTGCTACTGCCGGAAGAAGAACTTGAAGCAGAAGAACCGCGACTGGATTGTCCGTTGGATACCGAACTGCTACGAGTACTGCTACGCGTAGTACTACGGTTGGAGTTTGAGCTACTACTGCTTGGAGATGTAGTTGTCCGGCTTGTTGAAGAACTGCTACTGCGCCTGCTACTCCCAGAATTTGTGTTATTATTTACCGGTGTACTGCTGCCCGAACTGTTATTTTCCCTTCGGCTACTTGACGAGTTCTCCCGGCTCGATGATGACGAAGAGGTATTACTCGGGCGGGTAGTAGTCGTACCTGTACTCGGACGGGTTGTAGTACTCGGACGGGTACTCGCGCCCGTGCTCGGACGGGTTGTACCGGTACTCGGGCGAGTAGACACACTGGGACGAGTGGTTGTTGTACCCGGTCTCGAACTCGGTCTTGTGCTTGTATTCGGACGAATATTTACCGAACCGAAATCGGAACGGCGATTCGTATGATATACCCGATCATTTCTCACACTATAATCTCCTCTATAATAATTATGGTTATACCTTCCACGATAATAGCTTACATTGTGAAAATGCGTCCGGTAGTGTCCTCCCGAATAGCTACGATAATGGTAGGGTTTCGGAAAATAGAAATAGTTACGATTGGTATAAGTAATGTAGACACGGAAATTCCATCCGCCACCACTTGCATAGATCGGACGATAGAAATAATCGGCTTGCAGAAAACGTCGATACTGCGCATCGCTCAATACCCAACGCAAGTCGTCGTTACGTACATCCAGATAATTATAATAATCATCCAACGCCCATTCGTATCCACGTATCACGTCATCCATCAGATAGCGGATGGAATAGATAAAATCGAAATTGATCTCGTAGACATCATTATACTGGGCAGTATTCAGGTTCAGTTCATACGCCATCTTATCTGTCAGGAAACGCGTCTCCTTACGAACTCTGCTATTGCTCATAGCGGCCATACTCACACTGCTCATGGCAGTTATCCCGATGGCAAATAATATTAAAATAATTCGTTTCATAATCAGTAAGTCTTTTTAGTTATTATTCTCATGATATACCTTTATAAACTGATTTACCTCCTCCTTATCCGAACTAAAGGTCAGTTTATCCAATGCCCGGAAGAAATTCGCCTTATCGGCAATCCTCGGATATATTTTCTTAAGGAACGGTTTCTTTTCACTGTCAAATGTATAAAATTCCAGTAACCGTATACATTGGTCGGTAGTAAAATACGAACTTATCAATGCATTGTCAAGTAAAGCGTTACGGTCGGATTCAAAAGGCTGCTTTTTCAATGAGCTCATGAACTGATTGAAAGAGCTGTCGCTCATCACCGGCTCCCTGGAATTGAAACCATCCGGCCGGTGTCCGGGTTTATCCGGCCTGCCCGGTCTGTGCTCCGGTCTGTCCGGACCATCGATGACGATCTCCTTCACCTCCCTACCCGAACAATAAACACGCTCATCAAACAATAAGTTCTCTCTTTCAAAGCGGTTTCCACGACGGGCGGCATATACCTCCACCCGATAACTGCCACCATGCAGGTTAGCGATAAAACAACTATATGTAGGCCGGCACACCTGCTTCCCATCAATAAATACCACCACCTGTTCTCTTGGGCTTTCAACAGAGAGGCCCTCCAAAGAGAAAGCACTTGCCGGAAACATTGCCAGCAGAAAACAAAAACCGAGTATCAATTTGCGTATCATATCTTTTCTATTTTATTATTTTCCGTTCTGGTATGGCAATCTTTGTCTCTCTCCAAATAAGATTTCATCTCCGTCACTTTACCATCCACAAAACGTACCCGGACAACCGACCATCCGGAGAGTACCATTACACGGAATTCCCACTCTTCGCCTTTATCATCAAAACTCCTGTAAGCAGGCGCTCCGAGTACCTCCTTAACCTGTTCCAGTGTCATCCCCCTATGGATACCGGACAATTGTTCATTCGTAAACCCGGCACCGGCAGTGACACAGCTGACAAGCATCATCATCAACAACAGAATGCCAAAAGTATGTATCTTTTTCATAACCTATATCTTAAAAGTGAAACTTTTTTAGGAAAACATCCCATTTTTAATGTATACAAGGTGCCGGCGGCAGAGGATGTTCTTGGAAATCCCGCGTCGTAAATGTATCCATACCCGAAACCCTTCCATCCTCAAACGTTATCACCACCACTTTATACTCTCCCGAAATAAGAGACAGGCTTCGATATTCCCACTCTTCCATTCCCCTGTCAAAACGGCGGTATTCCGGTGTCCCGAAAATCTTTGAGATCTCCTGTCTGCTCATACCCTCCTGCACTTTCATCAACCGGTTTACAGAAACACAACTTGTGCTCAACACCAGAAACAATAACATCCATAAAACATGTATCTTTTTCATATCCTATATACATTTAAGTAATTCAACTTCCGTGTTTTCTTATACCACAAAAATAGGGTGAGGAAACTCCCCACCCTAATGATTATCTATATTCGTATATAGGGATTTCCCTATTGCAGTTAGGAGGACGCCAACCAGATACCGTCTTCCTGTAGCACAACCAAATGTTTTTTATACAAATCGCCCACCGCTTTCTTGAATGTCTTTTTACTTACACCGAAAGCAGCGTATATATCATCTGCAGGACTTTTATCATTCAGAGATGTATACCCGTCGTGCTCACGGATATATTCCAGCAGAGTCTTCGAGAAGTCATCCACCTTTTCAAATCCCGGTTTCTGAAGCACCAAGTCTATCTTGCCATCCTCACGTATTTGCTTTACATATGCTTTCAGCACCATACCGGTATGCAAAGGCTGAAAGATCTCACTATCATAAAGCAATCCGCCGAACTTGTTTTCTATAATAGCCTTAAAGCCTAAATCCGTCTTCTGCCAAATCAGAATATTCACCTCTTCACCCGGCTGATACTCTGCCTTTTCTTTCGAAAGATAACGATCCACCTTGGCGGAAGCCACAATACGGTAACTTTCATCATCCAGATGGGCATGAACGATATATTTCTTACCAACCTGCATTTTCATCTTCTGCTCGCTAAAGGGCACAAACAAATCCTTCATCAACCCCCAGTTGAGAAAGGCTCCAAACTGATTGACCCATGCCACCTCCAAACAAGCAAATTCACCGACCTGTACGAGAGGGGTCAATGTGGTGGCAATCAATCTCTCTTCACTATCAAGATAAAGAAACACATTCAACATATCTCCTATCTGGCAATCTTCGGGTACATAACGGGCAGGCAACAGGATTTCCCCTTCGTCACCCCCATCCAGATACATTCCAAAATCAACCTCTTTCACAACCGCAAGACGGTTGAACTTTCCTAATTCAATGGACATAATTATTCAGCAGTAATTTGTTAGTAGTAATTTGTTAGTAGTAAGTAGTCAGTAGTTAAGTAGTAAGTAGATGGTAGTCAGAAACAGGTTATCAGTAGTTAGAAACAATGCAACATATCGGCGTTGTTATACTGAAAAGGTCTCCAACCACCAGCTACTTACAACTTCACGATTTAGCTACTTACTACTTAACTACTATCTACTTACTACTACTTACTAACTATCTACTTACTACTAAAACAAACTTCTAAATCACTGCAAAGATAGTTTATTTCAATCATATCTCCCCTCCCGATATAACTTTTCATTATCAGCCAAAACTTTTTTCAATGAACAATCTGGCTGATAAGTCGTTATCTTTGTATCGTCAATAGAGAAACAGTATATTCATTTACAAAAAACAGATAAGATTATGGAATTCTTAACCAACGAGAAATTAACGATTGTAGGAGCCGCCGGAATGATTGGCTCAAATATGGCACAAACCGCCATGATGATGAAATTAACTCCCAACATCTGCTTGTATGACCCATACGCTCCGGCACTGGAAGGTGTAGCCGAAGAGTTATACCACTGCGGATTCGAAGGGGTCAATCTCACCTATACCTCCGATATCAAGGAGGCGCTGACCGGTGCAGCTTATATCGTATCGTCCGGTGGTGCAGCCCGTAAAGCCGGTATGACGCGTGAAGATCTGCTGAAAGGCAATGCCGAGATTGCCGCCCAGTTCGGTAAAGACATCCGCCAATACTGCCCGGACGTGAAACACGTAGTGGTAGTATTCAACCCGGCCGACATTACCGGCCTGATCACCTTGCTTTATTCAGGATTGAAGCCTTCACAAGTCTCTACACTTGCAGCATTGGACAGTACCCGTCTGCAAAATGAGTTAGCGAAGTTCTTCAAAATACCTGCTTCCAAAATACAAAACTGCCGCACATACGGCGGACACGGAGAGCAAATGGCCGTATTTGCTTCAACAACTACAGTCGATGGCGATACGTTGATCAACTGGATCGGTACTACCCGCCTGCCGCAAACCGAATGGGATGCTATCAAGCAACGTGTTATTCAAGGCGGAAAACACATTATCGACCTGCGCGGACGTTCCTCTTTCCAAAGTCCGGCCTATCTTTCTATCGAAATGATCGCTGCTGCTATGGGCGGTGCACCTTTCCGATGGCCTGCCGGAACCTATGTTTCCGATGGAAAATTCAACCACATCATGATGGCGATGGAAACCTCCATCACTAAAAACGGCATCAGCTACAAGCAGGTGGAAGGTACCCCTATCGAAGAAGAAGAGCTGGAAAACAGTTACAAGCACCTCTGCAAATTACGTGATGAGGTTATCGAGATGGGTATCATTCCTGCTATCGAAGACTGGCACACCTTAAACCCGAATATCAAATAATCAGCGCTCCGAAGCTGAATGTGTTCCTCACAGGAAAAAGCAAGAAGCTATTTTTGCACATATTACCGCACCCGTCACGGAAAGAACGATTCCTGTCGGGTGCGTTCATGATACTCCTGTGTTTTTACCGACAGCGAGGGAAACCATGTCGGATTGTACGCCGATAAATAAGTTTTTCGTATCTTTGCCACATCATCTGATCTATAAATACCCGATTGTTCAACACATGAAATGGCAAATTTGCAGATAGCTACGCTCAGAATGAAATAATAGAGAGTTTATTTATTCATTCTGCGGGAATGACTGAAAAGGTCATCCTCCTAACGTTATTTGCAATTAAACCATGAATTTTACTTATAAACAAATCTGGCTCATCAACTTTCCGGTGATGATGAGCCTGTTGATGGAACAACTCATCAACCTCACCGATACCGTTTTCTTAGGACATGTAGGCGAAATAGAATTAGGCGCTTCGGCCCTGGCAGGAATGTATTACATCGCTATTTATATGCTTGGCTTCGGCTTCAGCTTAGGATTACAGGTAGTCGTTGCCCGGAGAAACGGAGAAGGAAACTTAGCCCAAACGGGAGAAATTTTCTGGCAAGGACTGCTTTTCCTTGTTTCATTATCAATATTGACTTTCGCTTTATCTAAAGTAGCCTCCCCACTCATTTTGCGGAAAGTAATATCATCCGGAGAGATCTATCAAGCAGTGATGAAATATATCGACTGGCGGGATTACAGTTTCTTGTTTGTATTTCCGATACTGGCATACAGGGCGTTCTTCGTCGGAATAACCCAAACCAAGGTACTGACGGCAAACTCCATCCTGTTAGTGACCACCAACGCGGCTTTAAACTACCTGCTCATTTTCGGAGTATGCGGTTTCCCGCGCTTGGGCATAGCAGGAGCGGCCATCGCCTCCTCTTTGGCTGAAATAGCAGCCCTGATACACATCGTAATTTACACCCATCTAAAGATAGATAAAAAGAAATACGGCTGGCGGCCGACAGTCAATCTTCCACTGCTCGGTCAATTATTCCGGATTTCCAGTTGGACAATGGTACGTTCTTTTTTCTGTATCGCCCCCTGGTTCCTGTTTTTCATTGCCATAGAGCATTTGGGAGAGAGACAACTGGCAGCAGGTAATGTAGTGAGAAGCGTATCCGTGATGCTGTTTGTAATCGTCAACTCGTTTGCAACGACCGGTATATCTCTGGTTAGTAATTTAATCGGGGCAAAACAGGTAAACAATGTGTTACCCATATGTTGGAAAACCGTCAAGCTGAGTTACGCGGTAGGTACTCCTTTCGTATTGGCGGCAGCACTCCTTTCCAAACCCATCTTAGGGATCTATACCAACAGCAGCGAAGTAATCGAAACAGCCTATGCTCCTTTTTTACTGATGCTATCCACTTTTTTTCTGGCTGCTCCTGCCTATACCTATTGCAATGCAATTATCGGGACAGGAAAAACCAAAACGGCATTCGTATTTCAAATAATCACAATCATCGTCTATCTGGTGTATTTGTACGGGCTATCCATCCGCGAACAGTTACCATTAATCATGTACTGGACGGCAGAGCAGCTTTATGCTCTATTGCTTCTGGGTTTATCTCTTTATTATCTGAAAAGAGGGAATTGGAAAGAGTAAAGAGAAAAGTCCATGGGGATCTGTCCTAAAACTCCCCTTTCAACGAAATCACCCACGTCACCAAAGGTGAATCGCCCCAAAAGTTGGATGGGTTTAAATAGTACCCGATTATAGGAAGAGTCCGGTATTGCGCCGGGCTCTCTCATTTTGGTATGGCCTTATCTTTACTCTCCGCCACTTCTACCAGATAAACCCCGACACAAATAAAAAGAATAGCAAAGGTCTGCGTCCAACTGAACCGGTCTTGCCCCAAAATCAAGGAAGCTATGGTAGCCACGATCAATATCAGATAACCATAAATGGCAACCACTGTCGTCTTCAAATATTTCAACCCGACTGGCAACAGCATATAACTGAGGGTCGTAGGGAAAATAAGCACGAACATCAATACCGCAAAAGGAAGCCAATGGAAAGGCATTGAAAGTACCGGAGCATCAAATCCGGTAATCAGTGAAACAATTATACCGGAAAAGGCCGCACCACTAAAAGTATATTTCAGCATCGTGACAGGCCCTACCGCCGAAAGAATACGCTGGCTTGCCACCAAATAAACGGCATAGACCACCGAACTGAAAAGGCACAACATATTTCCCGTAAAAGCATCTGAGGCCAGATCATCGCTCTGCTGAGTCAAAATACAGACAAGGGCACCCACCAAAGCAATAGATATGCCGATAATTTTCGGAGCAGTAGCCTTCTCATGGAAGAAAAAGATCATGATAAGAAACACCCAGATCGGTTGTAAACTCGTAAAAATAGAACTCGATACAGGAGTAGTCTTGCTAAGACCTACCAGATAAAGAAACATAAAGCCATAAAGCCCCACTACTCCCAAAAGAAACAACAGCCACTTATCCTTCCGACTTGTTTTTTCTTCCGGTGCGGAGAACCACCCGATTGCCCAAAAAGCAACTGCTGCAAAAGTACAACGAATCGTAGCTCCCGTCAATGGACTCATCCAAAGAGGAAGCAGAAATTTAAGGGCATTCATATTCAACCCACTGAATACTTTCGATATAGCCATGCTAAGATTAGCTTCCAATTTTTTATTCTTCATACTTATTAATTTTAATAAATTGCCAATTTAATAATGTGCCAATTGGCCAATATGCCAATGTGCCAATTGGCTGCGCTATCATGCCGCATGGTAATTGGCACATTGACACATTAGCATATTGGCAAATTATTCATTATTCCTTAAACAAGAAAGTGTTCCGTTTGCAATAAGCCCATATCAAAGCTACCAATGTGATACAAAGATTGAACACAAAAGCGAACTGCTGAGACTTGATGTGGAATACCGTCGATTGGAAGAAATCGATAATAAACGGACAGAGTAAAATGGCTAAATAATTCATCATCATCACAAAAGCCAACGCCAGCGTCGCTTTCTTCGGAACAGCCGTATGGGTGGTCTTATCGTATATGACAGGTTGTATCACCCCATACCCCAATCCCACAAGAATACATCCCGGAGCTATCACCCACTCTTTCGGAGATATCCAGATCAGTGCCAGCCCGACAGCAATACACAGCAAACTATAAAACTTTGTTTTCTCACGAAAAAGCCCCACAATACGGTTCAAGAAAAGACCGGGAGCCATAATAGCGAGAAAAAAGAGCGAAATCATAACACCGGAATCACCGCTCGAAAAGTGATATTCTTCCATTAAAAAAGGAAGATTGAAAGTTACGATAAGCGCCAGATAAGTAGACAACCCGTAGAACATCATAACCTGCAAAAGATGTTTGATATTCACTCCGTATTTGGACTTCCCGACTTCCGGATCGATCGGTGGCACACCAGTCTCCTCCTTTTCGTCATTCGCAATCGAAGCACTCCCTTCCTCACTGATCATGCTGCGCCGGAGATAAACCGACAATACCAACGATACCAAAGGAAACAGATAAACCACAAACGGTAAATGCCAGTTTACCTCAGCCAGATACCCGGTAACGGCAGTAGCTACCACCAATGTTATGTTCGTAATGGCAGAACTGAGCCCGAACTGTTTCACCCGGTACGGACCGACAAAGTATTTGGAAATAAGTCCGGTAGAGAGTGGTATGATCATCCCCGAACCAACACCGAGCATGGCACTGATAGCGATAAGTTGCCACATCTTACCGGCAAACAAATAAAGAATACCACTTAAAGCAAAAATAGCGAGCCCCACCTGTAACAGGCGGATAAAGTTCACTTTCTCCGTCAGTTTTCCCGCCAGAATGATAAACGGGATAATCAAAAGAGAGGGTAAGGATGAAAGCATCTGCACATCCAGTTCGGTAGAATGAGGAAAGATGACAGATAGTTTCCCGAGGATAGGCGTAACGGCTAAACCGGGCAAAGCATTAAGAGCCGAAATGGACCAAATGCCGATAAGCGTTATAAGAGGAATCGTTCCCCTTCCTGTTTGTATTCTCATATTCGCTTCTATATTTGAGGTTTGGATTTGAAAAGAACAACGTGATATCCAGAATGTTCAACTCCGCACGGGAAGTACAATAAACGCAAAATAATGCAAAACGGCTAAACTTTAAAAAACCGGTGCTGTTGTTGTGGGAAATTCGACGGGGAAAATCCCCATCGCCTAAACCTAACTAAAAACAATAGTAAAATGGAAGATTTAAATTTTAGAAACGGTGATGCCAAGACTGATGTATTTGGTTCAAACAGAATGTTGCAACCCTCTCCGGTAGAAAAAATACCTGACGGACCGACTACTCCGGAAATTGCCTACCAAATGGTAAAAGATGAAACATTCGCACAGACTCAGCCCCGGCTGAACTTAGCTACTTTCGTCACCACTTACATGGACGAATATGCCACCAAGCTGATGAATGAAGCCATCAATATCAACTACATCGATGAAACAGAATATCCCCGTATCGCTGTAATGAACGGTAAATGCATCAACATCATGGCCAACCTGTGGAATACTCCGGAAAAAGACGACTGGAAAACCGGTGCATTAGCTATCGGTTCTTCAGAAGCTTGTATGTTGGGTGGTGTCGCTGCATGGTTACGCTGGCGCAAAAAACGTCAGGCTCAGGGTAAACCCGTAGACAAACCGAATTTTGTTATTTCTACCGGCTTCCAGGTAGTATGGGAAAAATTTGCCCAACTGTGGCAGATCGAAATGCGCGAAGTGCCTTTGACACTGGAAAAAACAACCCTTGATCCGGAAGAAGCACTGAAGATGTGTGATGAAAACACCATCTGCATTGTTCCTATCCAGGGCGTTACATGGACAGGATTGAATGACGACGTAGAAGCGCTTGACAAAGCGCTCGATGCTTACAATGCCAAAACCGGCTACGACATTCCTATCCACGTAGATGCTGCAAGTGGCGGTTTTATCCTTCCGTTCCTGTATCCGGAAATCAAATGGGACTTCCGTTTGAAATGGGTGCTCTCTATCAGTACCTCCGGTCATAAGTTCGGTCTGGTTTATCCGGGTCTCGGTTGGGTTTGCTGGAAAGGCAAAGAATATCTTCCCGAAGAAATGTCATTCAGCGTAAATTACTTAGGTGCCAACATCACACAGGTAGGTCTGAACTTCTCTCGCCCGGCTGCCCAGATTTTGGGACAATACTATCAATTTATCCGTTTGGGATTCCAAGGATACAAAGAAGTACAATACAACTCATTGATGATCGCCAAGTATCTACACGGTGAGATTGCCAAGATGACTCCGTTCGTCAACTACTCTGAAGACGTAGTGAACCCATTGTTTATCTGGTACATGAAACCGGAATATGCCAAAGATGCCAAATGGACTTTGTATGATTTGCAAGACAAACTGGCTCAGAGCGGATGGATGGTTCCGGCTTATACCTTGCCGTCCAAATTAGAAGATTATGTAGTGATGCGTATCGTTGTCCGTCAAGGATTCAGCCGTGATATGGCAGATATGCTGTTAGGTGACATCAAGAACGCCATTACCGAATTGGAAAAACTGGAATATCCTACTACCACACGTATCGCCCAAGATAAGAATCTGCCGGTAGCCACAAAGGTATTCAACCATACAGGTAAGCCACAAGCGACTAAAAAATAAAATTATTTACAATTAGACAATTTACGATTTACGATTGGAGTATCTTTAAAGTGAAGTGATGAACGATTGGAGTATCTCTGTAGAATCATTTCAAGGAGTGCTTTCAACCGTAAATCGTCAATCGTCCAATCGTAAATCCAAAAATGTTTTATCTTATGAAAAAGATTTCTATATCTCAAATAAAAGAGGTGGCACAACAGGCTTATGAGCAGGTGAAAGGCAACACGGACGGAAAGAATGCCGACTACATCCCCTACCTTGCCAATATCGACAAGAACCTGTTCGGTATTAGTATCTGCCTGCTGAATGGCCAGAAAATCACAATAGGTGATTATAATTACCGTTTCGGCATAGAATCGGTATCCAAAGTCCATACGGCCATTCTGGTTCTCCGTCAATACGGTGCTCAGAAGATATTGGATATGATCGGTGCCGATGCCACCGGATTGCCCTTCAACTCTATCATCGCTATCCTTCTGGAAAACGATCATCCCTCTACACCGTTGGTCAATGCGGGAGCGATTTCCGCTTGCTCTATGGTGCAACCGGTCGGTGAAGCTACCCAAAAATGGAATGCGATCGTAGAGAATATTACGGATCTTTGCGGCGATGCTCCGCAATTGATTGACGAACTGTACAAATCCGAATCTGCCACCAACTTCAACAACCGGTCGATAGCCTGGTTATTGAAGAACTACAATCGAATTTACGATGATCCGGATATGTCGCTCGATCTGTACACGCGTCAATGTTCACTGGGCGTTACAGCAGAAATGTTGTCCGTAGCTGCCGGTACGATAGCAAATCACGGGGTAAATCCTGTGACAAACAAACAGGTTTTCGAAGCCGAACTGACTCCGAAGATTACGTCGATGATCGCCTCCGTGGGCTTCTATGAGCATACGGGCGACTGGATGTATACCTCCGGTATTCCAGCTAAAACCGGTGTAGGCGGTGGTGTAATGGGTGTATTGCCGGGCGTAATGGGAGTTTCCGCTTTTGCACCTCCACTGGATGGTTCGGGCAACTCCGTAAAGGCTCAATTGGCAATCAAATTTATTATGAATAAGCTGGGGTTGAATATATTCAACGGCGAGCAAGTTACTGTAGTTGAATAAAAGTTCTGTCCTTTTTTTTTGTAGAGGTTACTGCCCGATAAGGGCAGTAGCCTCTCTTTAGTATCATTCTTCCTATACAGAGCTATCCTCTATATGCTTCCCATTTACAAATTGTCAAAATGGTATTCCTATCCCTGCAGAATCCATTCATCAGGAACAATATAAGCAGACCTTTCAAAAACGACCGCCATTTCCATCTTTACTCATTCAGATTGCACGAAATACAATCAATAATACAACAGATAGCTCTCCATCATCTACAACAGCTATACTATTTATTACAAATTCAGGTTTATACCCTACTTTTTCACATTCGGTTACAAGCAAGACTCCGTAACCAACCAGCGTAAAAAAGCGTTCTTTATGAAGGAATTTACTTTTCCCGTAGAGCTTCTTATGGTTTCCCGTAGAGTTTCGGACCGTTCCTCGTAGAGGAACCGAGCCTAACATACCGGGATAATCGAGTTAACACACTGGGACAAATCGCATATTTATCCGGATAAGATCTAAAATATACAAGAAAGAACAACTATTATTCATTTTGTTATGCAGTTTATTCTCCAGTTGCAATCATATCCGCAAAGTACCCGTCACAAAACGCCGTAATACACCAGCAAAAAGACAGATTAGTCACGTATTTAATATCTTTTCCTCAAATCCGCTTTTCATCCCCGGATACATCGGCGCATCGACACATCAACGAATTGGCACATTGGCATATTAGCTTATTGGCATATGATTATTTATCAGCTACCGGCTGTTGTTGCTGTTGCTGCTGTTGTTTTTCACTCGCCAACTGTTCATAATACTCATCCTTCTCTTTATTCTTCTTCTGAATCAAGCTGGTGACATAAACTGTGAATATCGGAAACATCATCATTCCCAATGCAGCCAACAGTACAGACAAAACCCGTCCGGTAGCAGTCACCGCAATAATATTGGAACCGACCGTCGTCACATCCATAAACGCCCACCAAAGAGCATCTCCATAACCCACTACCAACGGATTCACTTTATGCTCCATCACGAAGAATGCCAGACTGGCAAAATAAACCGTAGCCAATAGCATCGTCAGATAAGAAATAAACAGGCTGGATGCTTTGTTATACGTCAGCCATCCCACTACGATTGCCATTGCATATCCTCCCCGCACCAAGGGAATGAACCGGAGCATGTAGGTAATCTCCGGCGAAAATGTCCAACCCATATAAGCTATAATATTCTGATACGGGATAGCTACCAATAGAAAAAGAAAATGTGTGCCGAAATAACGCAGTTTGTCCTTCGACAAAAAAAGTTCGAGAATAAAGTCGAACAGAAACAGGATACAAATCCATAACTGTACCTTCATGTACAGAGACTGTGTGTAAAACGGGATACCTTTGAATGTATCCACAGAAATGCTGATAACCAAGAAGAGGGACAGTAACAGTATGATGACATGCAAAATGCCATATATCCCCCTCTTTTGCAGCGCAAAATCAGTAAGGGCAGTTTTCATAAACTTACTTATTTAGTAATTATACATCTTATTCTTGCAATGCAGAAGAAACAACTATATGCCCGCTTTGTTTAGAGCTTACCTTATGTTAATTAACCAAGTTTGACGCTATCCTCCAAAAACATCTCTTGCCTAATGTTGTTATAAAGCAGACTTAAAAATATTTTTCACTTAAAACCTTAACTTATGGCAAATATTAAACAAGTAGCAAAATTAGGGGTATTCACCCTGGCTATCATGAATGTAACGGCAGTAGTATCCCTACGCGGACTTCCTGCCGAGGCCGTGTACGGTATGAGTTCGGCCTTCTACTATCTTTTCGCAGCCATTGTCTTTTTGATACCGACTTCGCTCGTTGCAGCGGAACTGGCTGCCATGTTTCAAGACAAGCAAGGCGGTGTATTCCGCTGGGTAGGTGAAGCCTACGGCAAAAAGTTCGGTTTCCTGGCTATCTGGGTGCAATGGATCGAAAGTACCATCTGGTATCCTACCGTTCTGACATTCGGTGCCGTTTCCATCGCCTTCATCGGAATGAATGACGCTCACGACATGTCACTGGCAAGTAATAAATACTATACGCTGGCCGTCGTACTGATCATCTACTGGCTTGCCACTTTCATCTCTCTTAAAGGTATGGGATGGGTAGGTAAAGTTGCGAAAATCGGCGGTATGGTCGGTACCATCATCCCGGCAGCCCTGCTGATTATTCTCGGCATCGTCTATCTGGCTACCGGTGGACACTCCAACCTGGACTTCCACAGCAGTTTCTTCCCCGACTTCACGAAATTCGACAATGTAGTTCTTGCAGCAAGTATCTTCCTTTTTTATGCCGGTATGGAAATGGGCGGTATCCACGTAAAAGATGTGGAAAACCCTACTAAGAACTATCCGAAAGCCGTATTTATCGGTGCTTTGATTACAGTAGTCATCTTCGTATTGGGAACTTTCGCATTAGGTATCATCATCCCCGCCAATGACATCAGTCTGACACAAAGCTTGCTGGTCGGTTTTGATAACTATTTCAAATACATCCACGCTTCCTGGTTGTCACCGATCATCGCCATCGCATTGGCATTCGGTGTGTTGGCCGGTGTATTGACATGGGTTGCCGGTCCGTCAAAAGGTATCTTTGCCGTAGGTAAGGCCGGTTATATGCCTCCGTTCTTCCAGAAGACCAACAAGGTAGGCGTACAGAAAAACATTCTTTTCGTACAAGGTATTGCCGTAACCGTATTGAGTCTTCTTTTCGTCGTCATGCCTTCCGTACAGAGCTTTTACCAGATTCTGTCACAGTTGACAGTAATCCTTTATCTGGTCATGTACCTGCTCATGTTCTCCGGCGCCATCTATCTGCGTTATAACATGAAAAAGACAGATCGTCCGTTCCGTATCGGTAAGAAAGGCAACGGCCTGATGTGGCTTATCGGCGGTCTCGGTTTCTGCGGTTCATTACTCGCATTCATATTGAGCTTTATTCCGCCCAGCCAGATTTCCACAGGTAGCAACACCGTATGGTTCACCGTTCTTATTGTCGGCGCAATTGTCGTAGTGGTAGCTCCGTTTATCATCTACGCTTCCAAAAAGCCGTCATGGGTAGATCCGAACAGCAACTTCGAGCCTTTCCATTGGGAAGAACAAGCTCAAGTTCAATCACAAGCAGCCACAGCAACGGTAACCGCCGCTACTACAACTGCTACCACGGCTAAAGCAGCTCCGGCAACCAGTGCAGCAACCGATGCGCCGGTAGCATCGTCCACCTCTACAAACAACGTTGGAAACAATGCTGCAAGCAAGGATAATACTCCCAAAACATAAACTTACTATTTGGCATGAAGAAAAAGGAGGTATACCTGAGTTTGTTTAGGTATACCTCCTTTTCTTATTGGATATGAAAAATACCGATAGCTCTTAAAAAGATTATATAACCAAAATATTACATTTTTTCCCTCCAGATATTGCAGTATTAAAAAATATACCTATCTTTGCACCCGCAAACAAGAAAGGTGCCATAGCTCAGTTGGTAGAGCAAAGGACTGAAAATCCTTGTGTCCCCGGTTCGATTCCTGGTGGCACCACTTTCAAGAGCGGAATGTAGCGCAGTTGGTAGCGCACTACGTTCGGGACGTAGGGGTCGGGCGTTCGAGTCGCCTCATTCCGACAGAAAACGACAAACGAGCAAAATCGTTTGTCGTTTTTCTTTTTTTACTGTGTTCTGAGTGCGTTGATTCCGGATCAAGGATCAACGTAAAAACCTGAGGGATTTTCTTTT
>NZ_HF991084.1:0-1995 GCF_000432295.1 Bacteroides sp. CAG:189 | reverse complement strand
CCACCATCGAATAGATGTTCTGGACGGCAGACAAGGGAGTAACCTCATGCGCCGTCCGTATTTGGTCGGCCGATACTTGCGACAATCCCCAACCACGTATCAATCCCTCCTGAATAAGCCGCCCCATGACGGTTGCCACATCCTCAAGCCGGACCGTCTCATTGATGCGATGCAGGTAATACAGGTCGATATAATCCGTGCGAAGTCTGCTCATGGAATCTTCAAGATGCCGACGCACTTCCCGGTAGAGATTCGTCCCGTCCGGCTTCGGGAGTTCACCAATATGAAATTTGGTGGCGAGCACCACTTCCTTACGGAACGGCTCGACAGCTTTACCCACCAACTCCTCGTTATGTCCGGCATAGAATTGTTCTTTGCCATAGGCTTCCGCCGTATCAAAATGCGTGCAGCCGTAGTCATATGCCTTGCGGATTGCTTCTATGGCATACGCTTCGGGCGGCACTTGTCCGTAACCGTGGCTGAATCCCATACATCCCATTCCTATCGGAGATACTTCCAATTGTCCTAATTTTCTTTTATCCATATTGTTATTTTTTTTAGAGTAAGATTGTTGTTGAATTATTTTAACTCGGTTCATACCGTACATAGTGGATATTACCGTCGCTTTAATACGTGGATCAACCTCATTCGGCAAGCGTCTGGGCATAACGGCTTGACACTTGTTCTTTCACCACACCGTAAGGGTCACTGGCGGCAATGGCTGCCAGATGTCCTTGCGTATTTTTCGGCTTGTAAAGGTCTGCGGCAAGCGTAATGCCGTAGCGGTTGTGGAACGTGATTCTCGTATGTTCCACCTTATCGCTCTACGGAAAGGTCTTATCTCATTCCTGCGTCAATTCCAATGGTTTCATACCGGTTGAATTTATATATTTTGTTGTTGTCGTTTTTTGTGCCTTACTGGCGACATATACGGATTTATGACCTATCGGAGTTCCCTCCATGGGGGTACTTTCCTCTTTGACGGCGGAACATTCGAGTGCGGTAGTTATCCGTCCTGACAGTTTCGAGCAAGGCCCCAGTTTTTCCAAGGCTATGTAATACTCATCCGTACTCAGTTGCCCGACCATCGGGCAGTCGATGCGGCCATCGACCGAAGTCATCATGTGACTGATTATATATGGTCTCATATTCTTGGTTTTTATTTATAATGCAAAAGTAAGGCAGCTTCTTCGCTCTGCCGGTAGACAAATTACGGATTATACTACCATTTACTGATTCCTTATCGGCCTACTTGACGTTGCTGTTCGGCATTGTACCGGTCTCCCACAACGGGCATAGCAGCCACGGTATCCTCCAGTTCTTTCCACTCCTCGGAGCTGATGTTGAAGTCGAGTGTGCGCAGGTTCTCCTCCAGGTGAGACAGTTTTGTTGTTCCCGGAATCGGTACGATCCATGGTGCTTTCTGAAGTAGCCAGCCAAGAGCCACCTGCGCCGAGGTCATGCCCCGTGTGCGACCAAAAGTTTGCAGTGCATTTACAATGCGGGTATTCGCACGCATCGCTTCCGGCTGGAAGACCTGACGTTGCTGTTCGGCATTGTACCGGTCTCCCACAACGGGAATAGCAGCCACGGTATCCTCCAGTTCTTTCCAATCCCCGGAGCTGATGTTGAAGTCGAGTGTGCGCAGGTTTTCCTCCAGATGAGACAGTTTTGTCGTTCCCGGAATCGGTACGATCCACGGTGCTTTCTGAAGCAACCAGCCAAGAGCCACCTGTGCCGAGGTCATGCCCCGTGTGCGCCCGAAAGCTTGCAGCGCATTTACAATGTGGGTATTCGCACGCATCGCTTCCGGCTGGAAACGCGGCAGGGTCTGACGGTTGTCGTTGTTTACATCGAAGACCGTGTATTCGTTGATGCAGCCTCCCAAAAATCCACGGTTGATTGGGCTGTATGGTACAAAGCCGATACCCAACTCCCGGCATACATCGAGAACACCGTTCTCTTCCACCAGGCGGTGCATCAGATGGTACTCGC
>NZ_HF991083.1:0-2455 GCF_000432295.1 Bacteroides sp. CAG:189 | reverse complement strand
ATATATTATTTCTATTAATTCTATATCTAATTTGAAGGAAAGTCTTTTGATAATATACTCCCAAAAGATAACTGGCAAAATAAGACAATGCATTGCTTAGTATAATACTATAAAATCCAGTGAAACGGTATAAAGCATAGAATGCAATAACGTTAACTATTACTGATGAGAACTGAATTACAATTGTTTTTTCGGGGTGATTCTTACCCATTAAATAATAGTAGATCGGTAGTGTAAGTGGTGAAAACAGTAAATAGGGAATAACGATTCCATTAATGAATAATGAATAATTATCAATGTCGTAGCGGAGCCACAAGTTTACGATATTGTGGCAGGATAAAAATAGAATGCAGCAGAATGGTAATACTAACCAAAATATTTTTATTGTCATATCTTTTATTAAGTTGGCAATAAGTTTAGTTTCTGTTAATTGTGATATATATGGGAAAAGCGGTTGCATCAATTTATTAAACAACCCGGACACCTGACCTCTAATCTTTAGTGCTATTTCGAAATAAGCTACTGCGTTTACTCCAAAATAGTTTGATATTAGTATTTTAAATAATGGCTCATTAAAGAAAGCAACAACCCCTGATGCATATATTTTTGCCCCATATTTTATTTGTTTTTGCGCATTGCTTCGTAGATTATTTCTGCATTTCTGTATTTGTATTCCTTTCCAATATCGAAAAAAACAATAGATATTGGTTGCCATCCATAGGCTTGCAGCGAATAAGATAACTAATCCTATAGTCTCCAATTGATAGCCCATAGAAACAACAATTATAATTCCTCCCCAATATACACAACTATAAATTAATTGAATCATATTACTCAAATAAATTCGTTGCATGCCATTGAATACGGCGATAAAAGTTTGCCCTATTAGTAATATTGCATTAGCAGGCAATAACATACAGAATAGAGCTTCGGCTTGTTGGTAATAAATATCAGGAATATCCAATAAACTACCAAGGAAAAAAGAACGTAATAAGTACGCGATAATACTGACTGGAACGATAATTGAACTCGAAAGTATTAATGATACTAATATATCCTTGTCCGATTCTGTACTTTTCCCTTGCTCGGCTATAAATTTTGTTAATGATACATCTAATCCTAAATTGGTAAATAAATTTAAATTTCCAATAACGGAAACTAAGGCAAATACACCATATAAATCAGTTCCTAATTTATGGATAAAAACAGGAATACTGAAGAATGTTAATAAAGCGGTTATTACTAGCTGACATACCCCACTTATAGAATTATTGATTAGAACTTTTTTTTTAGTCATTTAGGCTTTCATTTCTATGGTTATGTTCTTTTATAAGAATATAACCTATACTCATTGTGCAAGTTAGGAAAATGATCATAATAAATATAACCAATAATCTTGGAGAAACCGGTTTAGATAAACAGTATGCGGCATCAACTATTTGAGAATTCGGGGTGTTTGAAGATAATGTTAAGCAGCTTTCTTCTCTCTGCTGCAACAGATATATATATAATTCTTGTTTTAAATACATTTGCCGCTGTATATTTGTGAATTCGCGTTCTTGAGTTGGGGCGTCTTTTAAACGCATTTCGTAAAATTCGTCTTGTTCCATTAATTTGTCGCGAGTTACTTTAAGTCCATTTTTTATTCCTTTTACAGTGTTCAATAAGTTAAGGCGCATTGCATTTAGTTGCTCATTACCTATTTCTATTGCTGGATTATTGATATTAGTACTTTTTAATAATTTCATACGTTCCAATAGTGCATCGTTGTATTGCTGTAATCCTTCTATCGCTTTAGGGTCATTGAGTCCTATATTTAATGGTATTAACGAATATTGATTCTTGGGATCCATAATAAAATTCTCCATGTATTCTATGACAACATATTGAGTTTCTATTTCAAGTTGCTGCTTTTTTAGAAGACCGTTATTTGTATAGATGGCTTTAAGTTCAGCTCCTATGTCGGCAAGTTTGTGTTGCTTTTTATACAATTCTATATCAATTTCCAAATTAGAAAGTTCTTTTTGTACTATATTTAATCTCTCGTCCAAAAAAGTTAACTTATCACTTGCCTCTTTGTGTCTTTGTTCCAATCCTCGGCTATTATATGCTTTTATTAAAGAATTGAGAATATCTTTTCCTTTTTCGAAATTATATTCGGTAGTAGAAAGGTTGATTAAGTTTGCCTTTTTGGATATCAAATCTACTTCTACTTTCTTTTGCAGCAATTCAGCTGCCAAATCATAACCTTTGTATTCGACTTTTATATTATAATTTTTTTCTGGGTTATAGTATGAGGTTGGTGATATTGTAAAATTGCCATAGAGAGTAGATATTTCCCCACAGGGAGAGGTAAAGGTTGTTTCGCCTATTAACTTTTTAAGTATTCCCGACTTATATACTTTAATATTGCATTTGTTTGAGGATATTTTTACCTTAAAATATAAAATACTTT
>NZ_HF991082.1:0-8310 GCF_000432295.1 Bacteroides sp. CAG:189 | reverse complement strand
CGGTTGTTGGCGGGAACCGCCATAATGCTCGGACAGAAAAAACTATCTACCTTTGTCGCCGGGAGAGCGCAGCCCGTTCTCGAAAGAGAACGTAAGACAAATGCTTCAGACCCTTAATCCGGCCCGACCGGATTTTAATATGCGTCAGCATATAGCGAGGTGTACTTTGAGGCCCTCACTTGAAGTTCAGGCCCTCAAAGTCTCGCCCGAAAGGTCTTTCGGGGACGGCGGTTCTCCCAAGTCGAACCTTTTAAAATATTCATGTCATGAAGAAAAGAATGCTTGTCAGAAACGGAGCGGGGCACAAAGTGCTCGCTGACCCACGGGTGCATCGCCACTCTGTGCGGTTGAGCAGTGAGGAAAATGAAAAATTCCTCACGATGTTTGAACAATCGGGTATGAAGAACAAGGCCGAATTTATCTTCGCCCGCATCTTCGGCTGAGAGTTCAAGGTGGTGAAGATTGACAAGGAAGCACAAGAATACTACGCCCAACTCACCGCTTTCTATCAGCAGTTCCGACGCATCGGAAACAACTATAACCAGTGTGTAAAGACTATCCACACTATTTATGGGGAGAAGAAATCGCTTGCGTTTCTCTACAAACTTGCCGGAGAAACCCGTAAGCTGGAAGAAGTATGCAAGCAGGTTATCGAACTGACAAAACGGTACGAAAAAGAGTATCTTACTAAAAGGGAATAGAGTCATGGTGCCGAATATCATATCGGGCAGTTCTTCCTATGGGGTGATTGCCCTATAGTACTTATGGCACTTTAGACATTAATATCAGTTCCCAATGTTTTAGGAAACTACCTTTCACACAAAGAACGTAAATCACTCAGCTAGTAAACTATTCTAAGTTCATGTGGATAACCGGAGCAGTAAATAATTATATGGAAATTAAACTATGAAAAAGATTACGATCTGTAAATGTGAAATTCCTGAATCTATTGGAGACTGAAAAGAATACTTTGCTAACCATTGTTGATATGTACAGGAACGGCTTTTGTATAAGGTTGTACAAATGTTATTTTTGTCTGAAGAAAAGTGCTTTACCGTACATTTGCAACATCATCATCGTATCATTTAATTGATAGTCAAGAGACAATCACCTGAAAATTTAGGTTCAATGTAACCAATCATATGTTCTAAATCTGTTTTTTTGTATTTTTCACCGTTATATCAAAAGAAACTCGTAAATTTGCAATTTACGAATTGTTGCAAATTAAAAATGGCCAAATAATAAATGCACTTACCAAATGGCTTATAAGTAGATTAAGTCGTTGTATAACAAGAGTTTGTTTAATATAAAAACATACGTTGATCAACCTTCAAGAAATGTCTTATGGATTTACTTGGATTTGGTTAAAGTTAATGATGCAGAAAACGTACAATAACACCTTTAAAAAGAAGGAATATATAAAAAATGACAAAAATTGAAATTGATAACTTTTATGTAGGAAGATGCGAGGAGGTAATGAAAGGTATTGATTCTGAGTCAATTGATATGGTTTTGACTTCACCTCCGTATGCAGACCAGCGTAGTTATGGAATAAAAAATTCAAAAATCAAACCTGATGGTTATGTTGAGTGGTTTAAGCCTATGGCTCATCAAATTTATAGGGTATTAAAAAATAACGGTAGTTTTATTCTTAACATTAATGATAAAGTTGTTGATGGATTTCAGCATTTATATGTTTTGAAATTGGTAATTTACTTGTGTGAAGAACTCAATTTCCATCTTGTAAGAGATTATATATGGTATAATCCCGCAACTCCTCCAAACGTATATTCAAGGGGGGGATATGGTCGAACAAAGAAGTCACATGAGTATTGTTTTTGGTTCAGCAAATCTTCTGAATGGAAATTTAATTTAGACGCTGTCAGAAAGCCATATTGCGGCGATATGACTAAGTATCTCAATGGAGAAGGTAAAGGTGAACGCAAAGATAACACTAGGCCAAGTACACATAATTTTAACTGTGGAAAGCAATGGACAAACCACGGAGGATCTGATCCTGGGTCAGTAATTGAAATTGCTAATACAAGTAGCAATGATGTGTTTATCAATCTATGTAAAGAGAGAGGAATCACTCACCCTGCCAGATTTCCAATAAAACTTGCTGATTTTTTTATAATGTCTGGCACCATTAAAGGTGATGTTGTGCTTGATCCATTTTCCGGCTCGGGAACAACTTGTGTTTCTGCAAAAAATAATGGAAGGCATTGGATTGGTATTGATGCAAATAAAGATTATTGTGAATTAGCTAAGCTAAGAATTGAACTTACAAATGAACAGCAATAAAAGGTTTGAAGTTAGGTGTATTGATGGTGCAGCAGGCTTAATGGAATTGCCAGATAAGTCTGTCAAGTTAATATATGGTTCACCACCATATCCTAATGCTAACAGAAACTATGGAGTGTGGAAAACTTCTGAGTATATTGACAAAATAACACCATTCCTTGACGCGGCTGTGTTGAAGTTAAGAGATGACGGCTTCCTCGTTATTAATGTAAAGGCAAATAGAGAAAAAGCCACATCGAAAATGTCTGCGCGTCGTTCTTTGGTGATTGAAAAACTAGCTATACTTCTAGAAGAAAACTGGCATCTCTATTGTGTTGACATAGAAGTATGGGTAAAAGAAAATCCGGTACCGACAGGACTTCGTTCCGCATGTCAGGATGCTTATGAGCAGAATCTTTGGTTCTCGAAGAGCCCTAAATGGGAACTCAATATCGATGCAATAAGAAGACCATATGATGAAAGCACAATTAAGAAATACCAAACATTAGAGTATAAACCTCGCGGAAATGGGGTTACCTATGTAAGAAAAAATAAGAAGATAGAACCGAATCCTTTAGGTGCCTTGCCTCTTAATGTTATAAGCGGCTCTGTGTCAGCAAAAAAGGATAATCATCAAGCTGTCCAGCCGCAGTATCTCCCAGAGAAATATATCAAAGCGACAACAAAAGAAGGAGATTTTGTTGTAGATCCTTGGCTTGGTTCTGGTACAACAGGTGTGGCAGCGTTGTTACTGAATAGAAAATTTGTTGGTTTTGATTTGTTTCCTGAATATGTGAAAGAATCAAAAAAGAAACTTTCATCAATAATAAAAAATGAAGGCAAGAGCGATAAAAAGAAGGATAGAACTTCATAAAAGATTTCTCAGAGATATGGGAAACTCGATTGTTAGCCACACTGATGTATCAATGTGGCCATTTGTGTTTTCTATTACCGAGCCTATTCCTATGACTTTTGCCCTTTACATTTACGATAACAAAAATCCTGCAGGAGGAAGGCCAAATCTTGAATATAAATTTAATATATACGTGCCTGGTCAAAAGCGTGGACAATATTCATCTTTTGACTATACGGAAGGATTTCCATTAATGGTTTCATATTCTGAAGATTATGATGTGTATATCATTTATGATGCAGAAAAACATACTAACTTCAAATGGTGTGCAAACATTCAAAGTCGATTAGAATTTATTCTTGATGCTTGCGGTGGAAATATTGCTACATTTGTCAAGAAAAATAATGAAGTGCTTATTGGAATAACGGGACGACACCTTTTAGAAGGTATTATTAAACGGCTCAATACATAGACTGAATAATGGCATTAAAAGATCATTCTTTTCGGACAAGCTATAACAAGATAGACCATGATATAGCTAAAGAATTCTATCTTCCGTGTATGCGAAACGCTATACGATATGATAGAGCCACTGGGTATTTCAGCAGTTCTATCTACATATTGTCGTGGAGTTATTTAAAAGAATTTGTTACTAACGGAGGAAAAATGAGAGTTGTTTGTTCTCCATATTTGGCCGTTAAGGATCAAGATGCTATTGAGGAAGGTACCATTTCTTTGAGTTCTGAGGAACAGCGAGATAATCTTTTCAAAGAATTTGAGAAAATATTTAAAAAAGACACTTTAAGTGCTCCAGAAAGAGTTCTAGCTTGCTTAATCGCAAAGGGAATCATGGAAATTAAAATAGCAGTGGGCAAATATGATCCCAATAGATTGTTTCATGACAAAGTTGGCCTTTTTTATGACACCAAGGGTTCTGTTGTAGCTTTCCGCGGTTCTGTTAATGAAACTTTTAAGGGACTGTCAGATGATGGTAATTTTGAATCTCTTGACGTCTTTGAAACATGGAGAAACAAATCTGAAGAAGAACGAGTAATCGATATACAACATCAATTTGAACGTGTTTGGCAAAATCAAAATGATAAAATTGTTGCCATTGAGCTTCCTAAGAATATTAAAGAACTTGTTGCTAAACATGCGACAAAAGAATCAACATGGACAGAGGCATTAGATGAAGTCTTGTATACTATTGATAAAGCATCTATTTGGAGTGCTGATAAAAGACCTAACGGGAAAAGACCAAGAGAACATCAACTAAATGCACTTGATGCATGGGAAAAAAATTTTAGAAGAGGAATATTTGAACATGCTACTGGCAGTGGAAAAACATTTTCTGCAATGTGTGCAATACGAAAATGTATAGAAGAAGGTTCTCCTGTAATTATTCTTGTGCCTTCAGTCGGTTTACTAGATCAATGGCATAGAGAATTAAAGGAAGTGTTTTCGGATCTTGATGTTCAGTATCTTTTATGCGGTGGTGGTTTTACAGATTGGAAACGTGAAATGGTACTCCGCGCTTTTACCGATACATGCTTTGATGAGAAACGTATAACTATCGCAGTTATGGAAACGGCTGCTTCGCCTGATTTTTACAATCAAGTAGTTTCTAGTGATAAACTTTTTCTGGTTGCCGATGAGGTTCATAGAATGGGAAGTGAAAATAGAAGGCGCATTTTCACTATAAATGCAGGTCGTCGATTAGGACTGTCTGCTACTCCAAAAAGATATGGTGATCCGGTGGGTACAGAATGTATCTTTAATTATTTTGGTGGTATTGTTGGGCAACCATATACTCTGAAAAATGCAATTGACGATAATGTCCTTTGCCATTATTTTTATTTTCCACACATAGTTTCTCTTAATAAATCTGAACAAGAAGAGTGGGATGAAATCTCTAAAAAAATATCTAAATTTGTAGCGAGATTGTCTTCTCAGAATGAAGATAATATAATGTCTAATAATCAAATAAAAAAACTTCTAATACAACGCTCGAGGATAATAAAAAATGCAGATGCGAAAATAAAATTGGCTTACGACGTACTACGAAACGATTATAAGGAAGGCGATCGATGGATTGTTTATTGTGATAATCATGCTCAATTAAATGATGTCCTTACTCGTTTGCTTAATGCAGGTATGAGGGCTTATGAATATCATTCTGAATTGGGAAAGGATAAGAAAGAGCAAACTTTGAAATATTTCTCCACAATTGGTGGAATAATAGTATCAATCCGGTGTTTAGATGAAGGTATTGATATACCCAATACTACACATGCGCTCATACTTGCTTCGTCACAAAACCCTCGCGAGTTTGTGCAAAGGCGCGGAAGAATATTGAGAAAGAGTAATAATAAAAATTTTTCATATCTTCATGATGCAATTGTAATACCTGATAAATTTGCTTCTAGTGACAAGGCTGGAAGTATCATTGAAATGGAACTTGTAAGATCTATTCAATTTGGCGAATGGTCAGAGGACAGCAAGTGTATTGTAGACCTCAAACTATTAGCTATTGATAACAATATTGATTATAATAATATTAAACTATCTAGCCAAGAATATGAATGAGATTAAAAACAAAGAAGAATTAAAGAATTTATTAGAATCGCTTCGTGCCTCTAATTATTCGCATATACCAAAGAATTTATTGTCTTTGATATTGGATGAGTTGGCTCTCAATAGTGATAATGCTAAAGCATTAGAAAAAATAAATGGCTTAGTTCATGAACACTTAAAGAAATAATGCTATGTTACGAATCGAAAAACTTATTTTAAATAATTTCGGTGTTTATTATGGTACGTCAACTTTAACATTGCCATATCAAAATGGCGTTACTGTCATATGGGGTAATAATGGTCATGGAAAAACGACTATAATGAATGCCTTCCGCTATGTATTATGGGGTGAGTTGTACGGTCGTAACAGGCGTATCTTACCACCAGTATCTTTCGTCAATACAGATGCCATTGTAGAGGGTAAAAATATGTTGGTGGAACTTTATATGCAGCATAATGGAATTCAATATATAGTTTCTCGTGGACTCAAAAGAAAGGGGGGATCTGGTTATGATGAATTAGACTATGAAAATATATTTCAAGTCAAACAAGGATCAAATATATTATCTAATAAAGAAGCTACTGAGTTGTTGTCATTAGCTTTGCCTAAAAGCATTTCTCGTTTTTATTTATTTGATGCTGAGTTACTTGGAGAATATGAAGACCTTCTAGATGAATCAAATCAAGAAGGACAAAAAATTAAAGACTCAATAGAGGCCATACTTGGTATGCCCATACTATTAAATGGACGTGACATATTTGAAGTTCTGATTACGCAGTATAATCAGGCTGTTGCAAAAGCATCTCAGAATAATGAAACAACAAAAGCTCATGCAGAATCTCTTAATAAGCTAAATGAAAAATTAGAGAATCTAAAAAGCAGTGAAAAAGATCTTAAAAATAAACTTGAAAAATTTATAGAAGAAAAAAATTTGCTTACCGATCAAATGGCTCAGTCTCTTACCTATAGCAAATTGCTGGGTGAAAGAAATGCTATTGAAGAAGGACTGTCTATGATACATCAAGAATTAGCAGATGCTCAAAAACACCTTACTGAAGAAGCAGATGAGGCTTGGCGGACTATACTTAATGACATTCTTGATTATGTGATAGAACACACTATTGCAGAAATTGAACCTATTGAAAATAAGAAAAAAAATTAGAGTTTGAGAGATCAGTGAATCAGTATATTAGAGAGCAATTATTACAAGACAACAATCATTGTCCAGTATGTAAAAATAATATAGATAGTACACTCTTATCAAACATAAGTGCTAGATTTTCTGCCACTTCAGTTCAATCGCTAACACAAGAGGAAAAAGATTTTTATAATAAAACTCAAGAACAAATAGCTTTCATGCGAAATTCATATAAAGAGGATCGTACTGAATGGATAAAGAATTCATTCAAATCATATGAAAGTTTGCTAATGAAACTGAGGCTCCAAGAAGTGAAATTATCTCAAAAAAACAAGGAAATATCCTCTATTAGTAGTACTTCATCTGAGCAAGAAACTAATATCTTAGCACTACCAAAGAAATTGGAACAATGTGAAACTAAGATATCTGAAGTAAAGAAGGGGCTTTCATTGAATGCAGATTCTAAAGCAGAAACACTTAATGGTATTACTAGGGTGAGTGCGATGCTTAAAAAAATATTAGGCGGTGCAGACCTTGAAACAGCTCTTAATGAGAAAGAATTCGTAGAAAGTATACACAAGCTGTTTTCAGATGGAATAGATTCTTTCCGTTCAAAACTAAAAGAAAGTGTTGAAAAAGACGCTACTACGTTCTTTAGAAGTATTTCTCACCAGCAAGACTTTGAAAGTCTTGCTATAAATGATAATTTCGGAATGAATATCGTTAAAACAGATGGTACTTTTGTTCCTAACCGTTCCTCTGGATATGAGCAGGTTGTTGCAATATCTTTGATTAGCGCGTTACATAAAAATGCTCCTATAGAAGGCCCTGTGTTTATGGATTCCACATTCCAAAGAATTGATCCTATTCATAAAATGAATACACTGAAAAGTCTTCCATTGCTTGGTAATCAGGTAATTGTTCTCGCATTTCAAGGTGAAATCGGTGATCTTAATGGAGTTAGAGAAAAACTTGGCTCCAATTTGATTCAAGAATATACTATTAACCAAATTTCCAGTTCTTACTCAGAATTGGTAAAAAGCTAAATTATAATATACCATGGCGGATTTGTTGAATTTTCACATCTCGGCAGAAGCTAATGCCAACATCGAATTATTACGTGCAAAATATCAATTTAGCACATTCACTTCTGCACTAAAGTTCTCTCTTCTATATGCTCTCAAATACCATAGAAATGAAATGGATTTTGAGAAATTGGATGAACAATATCCAAGTGATGGAACAAACTTAAATGTAGGGACTATTGACGATGATGGGATAATAAAGAGGCTCATGCCAATCTTATATCCACAATGCGAGACACCATATAGATATGCACGTGTAGCAGCGATATTTGGTGCAGAGAAAATAGGAGACAAAATAAAGGCATATGACAAAATAACATTAGCTGAACTCTTATAAAAACACTCACTCACTTGTAGCATTGAATGCTACAAGTGA
>NZ_HF991081.1:10970-55053 GCF_000432295.1 Bacteroides sp. CAG:189 | reverse complement strand
ATCTCAAATGTAGCTATCAATAGCCAAATTTCTCCGTTTTATGGAGGAGTTTGGCTATCTTTGATTTTAAAGATCTCAAAAATCATATTTGTATTCCATTTATACAGGAAATTTATTTTTTCATATCCGCTATTAAAATGGGAATAATCCTGTATATTTGTGAGTGAAACGTTAATTGAATAAGTGTTATGGCTAAGCTTTATCCTATCGGCATACAGAACTTTGAAAGTTTAAGAAAAGATCGGTATTTTTATATTGATAAGACGAAACTTGTCTATGAATTAGCTAATACCGGTCGATATTATTTTCTGAGCCGTCCCCGTCGCTTTGGGAAGAGTCTGCTTATTTCTACTTTGGAAGCCTATTTTCAAGGAAAGAAGGAGTTGTTTCAGGGCTTGGCTATAGAGCAATTGGAGAAAGATTGGACGAAATACCCTGTTTTGCATTTGGATCTTAATGCCCGGAAATACGACAAAGAAGAATCTTTGTTGCAAGAGTTGAACAAGCATCTGGAAAAGTGGGAGCAAGAATATGATTCCCCTTATGCAGACCGTGCACCGGAAGAACGCTTTTATTGGGTGATTCAAAAAGCATTTGAGAAGACAGGACAGCGGGTGGTTATTTTGGTGGATGAATATGATAAACCGATGTTGCAAACTATTGGTAACGAGGACTTGCAGGAGAAATATCGCAATGCATTGAAACCTTTTTACGGGGTGCTGAAAAGTTTGGATGGCTATATCCGTTTTGCTCTTTTGACGGGTGTCACGAAGTTTGGCAAGGTCAGCGTGTTCAGTGACTTGAATAATCTGAATGATATCTCTATGGACAGGAGATACGTGGAACTATGTGGCATCACGGAATCAGAAATTCACCGTGATATGGAGCCTGATCTGTATGAACTTTCCGAATCTCAAGGGATGACATATGAACAGACGTGTCGGGAGTTAAAGGAACGTTATGATGGTTATCATTTCACTTACAACTCCGTGGGGATATACAATCCTTTTAGTCTGCTCAATACATTTTATAAGATGTCGTTCGGCAGTTATTGGTTCGAGACAGGTACTCCTTCTTATCTGGTGAAACTCTTGCAACGTGATCATTATGACTTGCAGCGTTTGGCACATGATGAAGCCACTTCCGATATGTTGAACAGCATTGATTCTGCTTCAAGAAATCCTCTGCCGGTGATCTATCAGAGCGGTTATCTGACTATCAAGGGATATGACGCACGCTTCGATCTGTACCGTTTGGGATTTCCCAATCGCGAAGTGAAAGAGGGTTTTATAAAGTATCTGCTTCCTTTTTATGTCAATATGGACGAAGGGAAATCCATATTTCATATATCCCGTTTTGTTTATGAAATAGAGCACGGCGATTATGATGCTTTTCTCTGTCGCTTGCAAAGTTTCTTTGCCGATACTCCTTATGAGCTTGTATGCGATTTGGAGTTGCATTATCAGAATGTTCTTTTTATCATCTATAAATTACTCGGCTTTTATGTTCAGGCGGAATACCATACTTCCAATGGTCGTATCGATATGATATTGAAAACGGATAAGTATGTTTATGTGATGGAGTTTAAATTTGATGGTACGGCCGATGAGGCTTTGAAGCAGATAGAAGAAAGATATGCCGTTCCTTTCCGAAAAGATCCAAGGCAATTGATCGTAATAGGGGTTAATTTTAGTTCGAAGACGAGAAATATAGATGGTTGGAAAGTAAAAGCAGATGAAAATCTGTGAAAGTAAAATGCTGATATATAAATAATTGTAAAATTCCTCCGTTGCCAATTGCTTCGGAGGCATTTTTTTGCTTGGTGCACTGAAAATAAAACTTCACCTTTGTATCGTTGATCAACAAAACAAGTGAATGAAAAAAACGATTGGTAACATTAAAAACAGGAGGTAACTATGCCTTTATTTTACAAGGGAATACAAGCTGCAAAAGCAAATAAGGAGGGGGTGAAAACATGGCATCCGGCTTTGGTGAAAATGAAAAAAGTGATTAATACGCAAACGATGGCGGAAGGGATTGCAGAGAAGGCTTCACTGACGCCGGGTGATGTGCAGAATGTGGTGCGAAACCTGCTCTCGGTGATGCGTGTGCATCTGTTGAATAGCCATTCTGTACGTCTGGAAGGATTGGGAACTTTTACCATGGGAATACGGTCGAGAGGAAAAGGGGTGGATACGGAAGAAAAGGTGAATCCGAATCAGATCACCTCGGTACATTGCCGGTTTACTCCCGAATATTTCCGTCCGATAGCAGTGGGCACTACTCGTGCATTGACACAGGGAATGACTTTTGCCCATGCCGACTTGATAGGAAAAGTGGTGGATAGCAATGCCGGGGGAGACGGAGAAGGAGAAGATCCGGCAGCTTAATTTAGCTGAAAGCCTTATTTAGTTGAGAGTTGAAAATTGAAAGTTGAGGGGTAAAAGGTGGCTGCGCAGAACTTGATTCTTTTGCCCCTTAATTATTAAAAAGAACGGAAATATGAAGAAAACGGTTTGGAATACAATTTTGAAAGTGGTTATTGCAGTGGCAAGTGCTATTGCAGGCGTAATAGGTGGTCAGGCAATGACATTCTAAAATAAGAAAATGTAATTGATTTAAGGAGACTCCCGGAAGTTTGGTGAAAGAACTTCCCGGGAGTTTTTTGTATAAGTGTGCTACATGCTTTAATTTTTATGCCTATCTTTGCACGCTCAAAAACGATAAGTATAGTGAATTTAATTGTCGATATAGGAAATACGATAGCCAAAGTAGCCCTTTTTGATGGGGAGACGATGGTGAATGTAATTTATGATTCTAATCAGTCATTGGATTGCCTGGAGAGTATTTGCATTGAGCATCCGGTTGAACAGGGAATTGTAGCCACTGTTATCGATCTGAATGAATGTGTTTCCGAGCGTTTGCGTAAACTTCCTATACCTTTGCTCTGGCTGGATAAAGATACTCCTTTACCGGTAATCAATTTGTACGAAACTCCTGATACTTTGGGGTATGACCGGATGGCGGCTGTGGTGGCTGCCCATGAACAATTTCCGGATAGAAATATATTGGTGATCGATGCCGGTACCTGTATAACCTATGAATTTATTGATTCTGAAGGACAATATCATGGTGGAAATATTTCACCGGGGCTGCAGATGCGCTTCAAAGCGTTACATCAATTTACCGGACGCCTGCCACTGGTTGACCCTCAAGGACGTTCTTTGGATTTGGGAAAGGATACGGAGACTGCCATACGTGCCGGTGTGAAGAAAGGAATCGAGTATGAAATATCAGGTTATATTACGGCTATGAAACATAAATATCCTGAACTTTTGGTTTTTTTAACGGGTGGAGATGATTTTTCTTTTGATACGAACGTAAAAAGTGTCATCTTTGCAGATAGATTTTTAGTGTTGAAAGGATTAAATAGAATTTTAAACTATAATAATGGTAGGATTTAAACAGACACTTTGTGCGCTTTTGCTCATGGCTTTTGCAGGGGTGACAGTCGCTCAAAATAATACAAACTCTCCCTATACACGATATGGCTATGGCGATTTAGTCAATCAGAATTTTGGAAACAGCAAAGCAATGGGAGGGATTGCTTTTGGATTGCGAGACGGCTCACAGATTAATCCGTTGAATCCTGCTTCATATACAGCTATCGATTCGCTGACATTCTTGTTTGAAGGTGGGGCGAGTTTGCAGAATTCTAACATAAGTGACGGTTCGGTAAAGCTGAATGTAAAGAATTCCAGCTTTGATTATATTGCCATGCAGTTCCGTCTGCATAGAAGAGTGGCGATGAGTATCGGGTTGTTACCTTTTTCGAATGTGGGATACAATGTGTCGCAATCGTATTCGGAAACATCTACCAGCCCTGCTTATACAAAACAATTGCTTGGTGACGGCGGTTTGCATCAATTATATGCCGGATTGGGTGTGAAGGTTTTGAATAACCTGTCTATCGGTGCGAATGTCTCTTATTTTTGGGGAGATATCACACGGACATTGGGTATGGTTTATCCTTCTTACACGGATATTTACGGACAGACGGTGTCGAATTCGTATGTAGAAACTACCGGTATGTCAGTGCGTGATTATAAACTGGATTTTGGTATACAGTATACTCAGCCGATTGGGAAGAAACATTCTGTAACGCTGGGAGCGGTGTTTACCCCGAAGCACAATTTGAATAATGATACTTATGTGCAGACAAATACGAGCGTAATTACCGTAAAAGATACGATAGCGACATTTGGTACACCGAATTGCTTCGGGGCAGGTGTTACTTATAAATACGACGACCGGCTGACTGTAGGTGTTGACTATAGTCTGCAGAAATGGGGAGATGTAACGTACATGAATCAACCGAATGCTTTTTGTGACCGTACGAAGATTTCTGTGGGTGCGGAGTATATTCCTTCAAAAATAGGAAGAAACTATTTCGGACATGTAAAATATCGTTTGGGAGGGTATTATACGACTCCTTATTATAAAACGGAAGCCGGTGAAAGAGCTTCTCGTGAATATGGTGTAACGGCCGGCTTTGGTTTGCCTGTTCCCCGTTCACGTTCGATTGTCAGTGTTACGGCACAATATGTGCGCGTGGAAGGCTTGCAGGCAGGCATGCTGAATGAAAATATTTTGAGATTCAGTATCGGCATTACATTTAATGAACGTTGGTTCTTTAAACGTAAGGTGGATTAATATTGAAGAATAGACAAATTATATAACAACTAAAATTTAGATACAATGAAGATTAAAACGCTAATGGCTGTGTTGTTCCTTTCGGCGGGTGCAACCTCTGTTATGGCACAGAGTGACAGTATCTGTATCCCTAACAGTAGTGTATCACATGAAGCTGTGAAAGCAGGTAACTTTAAGGATGCCTATGCGCCGTGGAAGATTGTGTTGGAAACTTGTCCTACACTTCGTTATTATACATTTAAGGACGGATTCTTGATTTTAGAGGGATTAATGAAACAAATCAGTGATAAGAACAGTCCTGAATATAAAAAGTATTTTGAGGAGTTGATGCATACGCATGATGTACGTATGAAGTATATTCCAGATTTCCAGACGAGAATGAAAGGAGTACCTTCTGTTGCGGATGCGCTTGGAGATAAGGCGCTTGCATATATTCAGTATGCTCCGTCACCAGATGTGAACCAAGCTTATGCATGGTTTAAAGAATCTCTTGAAAACACGAAAGCGGAAGCTTCTCCTAATGTAATGCATTTCTTCTTGGATATGTCTTTGCAGAAGTTGAAAGCTGATCCGTCTCACAAGGAGCAGTTTATCAAGGATTATCTGCTCGATACTCAATATACGGATGAAGCTATTGCCAATACAGATAAAGAAGCTCTTAAGACTGCTTTGAAATCGGTAAGAGAAGGATTGGACGCTCAGTTTATTAACAGTGGTGCTGCTACTTGTGAATCATTACAGGAAATATATGCTCCGAAAGTTGAAGCTAACCAGGCTAATCTGGAGGCGCTGAAAGAAGTGATCAAGGTAATGGCATTAATGGGCTGTAAAGACAGTGATGCATATCTGCAGGCTTCTTTATATGCATACAAACTGGAACCGAGTGCAGATGCTGCCGTAGGTTGTGCTGCAATGGCATTCAAGAAAGGAGATATCGACGGTTCGGTTAAGTTTTTTGATGAAGCTATAAACCTTGAAACAGACAATGCAAAGAAAGCGGATAACGCTTATAAAGCTGCGAGTGTATTGGCTTCGGCTAAAAAACTTTCTCAGGCAAGAAGTTATGCACAAAAGGCTATCAGCTTCAATGAGAACTTTGGGGCTCCTTATATTTTGATTGCACAGCTGTATGCAGGTAATTATAAATGGAACGATGAGCCGGCATTGAATAAATGTACTTTCTTTGCTGCTATTGACAAGTTGCAAAGAGCAAAAGCGGTAGATCCCAGTGTTGCTGAAGAAGCAAATAAGTTAATCTCTTCTTATTCAGCTTATACTCCGGAAGCTAAAGACCTCTTTATGTTGGGTTATAAAGCAGGAGACCGTATCACTATTGGTGGATGGATCGGGGAGACTACGACGATCAGATAATATATGTTACAACAGAAAAGTAACTTTTTATTTAGTAAAAATATGAGCATAACAATTGCCTTTGGGGCAATTGTTATGCTTCTTTTATTTCCTTCTTGCGGAGGAAAGGAAAAAAAACTCGGCGAGGCCATAACGGAACGGGATTCATTGCCTTCGATGGCTACTATGGACGTGGTTACCTATATCTCTGATTCAGGAGTGACGCGCTATCGCATGGATGCTGACGAATGGCTGGTATACGACCGCAAGAAGCCTTCCTATTGGGCTTTTGAAAAAGGGGTCTATCTGGAACAGTTCGATTCTGTGTTTAATGTGGATGCCAGTATAAAAGCGGATACTGCTTATTATTATGATAAGCAAAAACTCTGGAAGTTGATGGGACATGTTGATATTAAGAACCGGAAAGGGGAACGTTTCAATACGGAGCTGTTGTATTGGAATCAAGCGACGGAAAAGGTTTATTCGGATCGTTTCATACGTATCGAGCAACCGGATCGGATTATCACTGGATATGGTTTTGATTCGAACCAACAAATGACGAATTATCAGATAAGAAATATGGGAGGGGTGTTCTATGTGGACGAAGAAGAGCAAAAGGCACCTGCGGATTCTGTAAATTAGATTATGAGCATTATTATTTACCTTTTGATAACCATGGCTTTCTCTGCCTTCTTTTCGGGAATGGAAATTGCTTTCATTTCAGTAGACAAATTGCGATTTGAACTGGAACGGAAAGGAGGAATTTCGTCGCGAATCTTATCTATCTTTTTTAAAAATCCGAATAACTTTATTTCTACTATGTTGGTGGGTAACAACATAGCATTGGTTATTTACGGTATTTTGATGGCACAGATTATTGGTGATAATCTTTTATCCGGATTTATTACGAATCACTTTGTGATGGTTCTGGTACAGACTGTTATTTCAACTCTGATTATCTTGGTGACAGGGGAGTTTTTGCCCAAAACGCTGTTTAAAATTAACCCTAATCTGGTATTGAATGTCTGTGCGGTTCCTTTGTTCTTTTGTTATATTATTCTTTATCCTATTTCTAAATTTGCTTCCGGAGTATCTTATTTGTTCCTGCGTCTGTTCGGGATGAAAATAAACAAGGAGGCATCCGCAAAGGCATTTGGAAAGGTCGATTTGGATTATTTTGTGCAGTCCGGCATAGATAATGCCGATAACAGTGAAGAACTGGATACGGAGGTGAAGATATTTCAGAATGCTCTGGATTTCTCAACGATAAAAATAAGGGATTGTATTGTGCCCCGTACAGAGGTGGTAGCTGTCGATCTGTCTACTACGCTGGAAGATTTGAAAAACCGGTTTGTGGAATCCGGGATTTCCAAGATTATTGTTTATGATGGGAACATCGATAATGTGGTGGGTTATATTCATTCGTCGGAAATGTTCCGTAATCCCAAAGATTGGCGGGAGAACGTAAAGGAGGTACCTATCGTACCGGAGACGATGGCCGCCCACAAATTGATGAAACTTTTTATGCAGCAAAAGAAAACAATTGCCGTGGTAGTGGATGAGTTCGGAGGAACTTCCGGAATTGTTTCTTTGGAAGATCTGGTAGAAGAAATATTCGGTGATATAGAGGATGAACACGATAATACATCTTATATTTGTAAGCAGATAGGAGAAGGGGAGTATGTGCTTTCCGGACGTCTGGAAATAGAAAAAGTGAACGAGACCTTTGATCTTGACCTGCCCGAATCAGACGATTATCTGACGGTTGGCGGATTGATTCTTAGTCAATATCAGAGCTTCCCGAAATTGCATGAAATTATTTCTATCGGGCGGTATGAGTTTAAAATTATTAAGGTTACACCGACAAAAATAGAGCTTGTACGGCTGAAAGTTGCGGAATAATGCTGTATACCTCCATTTTTTTCGTTAATAAATAGATGTATATTAGCATTTTTTGTATCTTCGTGCGCTAAAACAACTAAGGAGAAAATAATAATAAACAAATAAACTGTATTAATTAAAATGGCAACATTACAAAACATTAGATCGAAAGGACCTTTATTGGTGATCGTTATTGGCTTGGCGTTGTTTGCTTTCATTGCGGGTGACGCATGGAAAGTATTGCAGCCGCACCAGTCACATGACGTAGGAGAGGTGAACGGGGACGCACTTTCCGCTCAAGACTATCAGGCATTGGTAGAAGAGTATACTGACATAATAAAGTTCTCAAGTGGGACGACTTCGTTGAGTGACGATCAGACCAATCAAGTAAAAGATGAAGTATGGCGTACGTACGTAAATAATAAACTTCTTGAAAACGAAGCAAAAAAACTCGGACTTACTGTATCAAAAGCAGAGATTCAGGCAATCATCGATGCCGGTGTTCATCCGCTTTTGCAGCAGACTCCGTTCCGGAATCCACAAACAGGTGCTTTTGATAAAGATATGTTGAAGAAGTTCTTGGTAGAGTATTCGAAAATGAATCCTTCTCAAATGCCGGCTCAGTACGTGGAACAATACACTATGATGTATAAATTCTGGTCGTTTGTAGAAAAGAGTTTGATTCAGAACCGTCTGGCAGAAAAATATCAGGCTTTGATTTCGAAATCACTTTTGTCTAATCCGATAGAGGCACAGGATGCTTTTGATGCAAGAGTAAATCAAATGGATGTGTTGCTTGCAGCAGTGCCTTATTCTTCTATCGTGGATTCTACAATTATAGTGAAGGAATCGGAATTGAAAGATCTTTATAATAAGAAAAAGGAACAGTTCAAACAGTATGTGGAAACCCGTGACATCAAATATATCGATGTACAGGTAACTGCAAGCCCTGAAGACAGAGCTGCTATCGAAAAAGAGGTTGAGGATTATACTCAGCAGTTGGCTGCTACGGATAATGATTATACTTCTTTCATCCGTTTTACCGGTTCGGAACAGCCGTATGTTGATTTGTTTTATAACAAAACAGCTTTCCCGAGAGATGTAATTGCCCGTATGGACTCTGCTGCGATCGGTAAAGTATATGGTCCTTATTATAACGGTGCTGATAATACGATTAATTCTTTCAAGGTAGTTGCAAAGGCGGCTGCCCCCGACTCAATCGAATTCCGTCAGATTCAGGTATATGCAGAAGATGCTGCCAAAACAAAAACATTGGCCGACAGTATTTATAATGCCATTAAAGGTGGTGCGGACTTTGCTGAACTGGCAAAGAAGTATGGTCAGACCGGAGATGCCAACTGGCTGGCTGCTGCAAGTTATGAGAATCAGCAGATTGATAATGAGAATTTGAAATTTATCTCTACTATCAATAATTTGGGAGTAAAAGAGGTAGCTAATTTGGCTTTCGGACAGGCTAATATTATTCTTCAAGTGACCAATAAAAAGGCTGTTAAGGATAAATATAAAGTAGCCGTGATCAAGCGTCCGGTAAATTTCAGCAAGGAAACTTATAATAGAGCTTATAATAATTTCAGCCAGTTTATTGCTGCTAATCCTTCTTTGGATAAAATGGTGGCGAATGCAGAAGAAGCCGGATATAGATTGTTGGAAAGAAACGATTTGTATAGCTCTGAGCATGGAATTGGTGGTGTCAGAGGTACCAAAGAAGCCTTGAAATGGGCGTTCTCTGCTAAGCCGGGTGAAGTTTCCGGATTATATGAATGTGGTGAAAGCGACAGACTGCTGGTGGTTGCGCTGGCTGGTGTAACTCCTGAAGGCTATCGTTCGTTGCAACAGGTACAAGATCAGTTGAGAGCGGAGATTGTAAAAGATAAGAAGGCTGAAAAGATAATGGCCGATATGAAAGCTGCTAATGCAACTTCTTTTGATCAGTACAAGTCAATGGCCAATGCGGTGAGTGATTCTGTGAAACATGTTACTTTCGCTGCTCCTGCTTATATTGCCGCTTTGCGTAGCAGTGAGCCGTTGGTAGGTGCTTATGCTTCAGTAGCAGAACTTAATAAATTGAGTGCTCCGATTAAAGGAAATGCCGGAGTGTTTGTGCTGCAGATGTATGCGAAAGATAAGCTAAATGAAACGTTTGATGCGAAAACAGAAGAAGCTACATTGGAAAATATGCACGCTCGTTTGGCAGGACGTTTGATGAATGATCTTTATCTGAAGGGTGAAGTGAAGGATTCACGTTATTTATTCTTCTGATAATAAGAGGCTGTTTAAATAGGGTCTAAAACTGAATGAAGATATGTAAAAGGCTGTTCCTGGATGGGAACGGCCTTTTTACGTTAACTTTTGTCTGTAGTCTGTTCTGAAATTAACTTTAATTCCTTACATTTGCATAAATAACGTTGATTTGTAAAGAATATGTCTAAATATCCTCTTTTGGGAATGACTCTTGTTGAGTTGCAATCGGTAGTCAGAGGCTTGGGAATGCCGGGATTTGCCGCTAAGCAGATTGCATCATGGCTTTATGATAAAAAGGTGGCTACTATTGATGAAATGACTAATTTGTCATTGAAACACCGGGAAGCATTGAAGGCCGATTATGAAGTAGGAGGGGAAGCGCCTGTCGATGCCATGCATTCGGTCGATGGCACTATTAAATATCTTTATCGGGTAGGAGAGAATCATTTCGTGGAAGCAGTGTATATTCCGGATGACGACCGTGCTACTCTTTGTGTCTCTTCACAGGTGGGGTGCAAAATGAATTGTAAGTTCTGTATGACCGGAAAGCAGGGATTTACGGCGAATCTGACTTCTAATCAAATACTGAATCAGATAAACTCATTGCCGGAGTGCGATAAGCTGACCAATATTGTCATGATGGGAATGGGTGAACCTTTGGATAATTTGGATGAGGTGCTGAAGGCTTTGGAAATTTTGACAGCTTCTTATGGCTACGCGTGGAGTCCTAAACGGATCACTCTTTCTACTGTGGGATTGCGTAAGGGGCTGCAGCGTTTTATAGAAGAGAGCGATTGCCATCTGGCGATTAGCTTGCACTCGCCGCTTCCTTCTCAACGCTCGGATTTGATGCCTGCCGAACGTGCTTTCTCAATAGTTGAAATCGTAAATTTGTTAAAGAACTATGATTTTAGTAAACAACGTAGACTTTCGTTCGAATATATTGTTTTTAGGGGTGTTAATGATTCGTTGATTTATGCTAAGGAACTTGTGAAATTGCTTCGTGGGTTGGATTGCCGGATGAATCTGATTCGTTTTCATGCTATTCCCGATGTCGATCTGAACGGTGCTGATATGGAGACGATGACGGCTTTCCGTGATTATCTGACTTCGCATGGCTTGTTCTCTACTATCCGTTCTTCAAGAGGGGAGGATATATTTGCTGCTTGTGGTATGTTGTCTACGGCGAAGCAGGAAGAGAATAACAAGAATTAATATAAATTATTAACTTATCGGATGAAAATATACGAACTTGTCGTAGTTTTGTAAAAACATAAAAAATGATCAATATGAAGAAGTATCTGTTTTTCCTCGGTATGGCTCTTGTAGCATTGATTTTTTCTTCTTGTAATGGTAAGAAGGGTGTATTTACCCCGACCTCCAGCGGTCGTGCGTATGAGATTCTTGTAGTTGTTGATCATGCTTTGTGGGAGCGTCCGGCAGGAAGGGCTTTGTATGATGTGCTCGATACGGATGTGCCGGGTTTGCCGCAGTCGGAACGTTCTTTTAGGATTATGTATACTTCTCCGAAAGATTACGATTCTACTTTGAAGCTGATACGTAATATCATCATCGTGGACGTACGCGATATTTATACAAAACCGGCTTTTAAATATGCTAAGGATGTTTATGCGGCCCCGCAGTTGATTCTTACCATACAGGCACCTAATGAACAGGAATTTGAGAAATTTGTAGAAGAGAATAAGCAGCAGATTATCGATTTCTTTACGCGCGCCGAGATGAATCGTCAGATAGCTCAGTTACAGCATAAGCACAATGATTATATATCTACTAAAGTAGGTAGTAAATTCGATTGTGATATCTGGCTTCCGGCGGAACTCGCTTCTTCCAAGGAAGGAAAGGATTTCTTCTGGGCATCTACCAATACAGCTACCGGCGATCAGAATTTTGTTATATATTCTTATCCGTATACCGATAAGAATACATTCACGAAGGAATATTTTATTCATAAGCGTGATTCGGTGATGAAAGCGAATATTCCGGGGGCAAAAGAAGGGATGTATATGTCTACGGATTCTATAACGGTGGACGTGAGACCTATTGATATACATGGAGATTATACGATGGAAGCCCGTGGGCTTTGGCGAATGAAGGGCGATTTTATGGGTGGCCCGTTCGTATCGCATACCCGTTTGGATAAAGCCAACCAGCGTATAATCACAGCAGAGATTTTTGTATATTCACCTGATAAATTAAAACGCAATCTGGTACGCATGCTCGAAGCATCACTCTATACGCTGAAACTTCCTGCAGAGAAAGTACAGGGAGAAATTCCGATGGGCAACGTCGCCAGAGAGGAACAAACTAATAAATAACGACACATGGAAGATTCTAAAATACGGATTGGTATTACCCAGGGAGATATTAACGGCGTTGGCTATGAAGTGATATTGAAGGCTTTTGCAGATCCGGTTATGTTGGAGTTGTGTACTCCGATTATTTACGGTTCGCCTAAAGTGGCTGCTTATCATCGTAAGTCTTTGGATTTGCCGACTAACTTCAGTATTGTTAATTCTGCCTCGGAAGCTGCTCACAATCGTTTGAGTGTAGTGAATTGTACGGACGACGAGGTGAAAGTGGAATTTTCGAAACCCGATCCGGAAGCCGGTAAGGCTGCTCTCGGTGCGCTGGAAAAAGCAATCGAAGAGTTTAAAGAAGGGTTGATCGATGTCATTGTGACGGCACCCATTAATAAGCATACGATTCAGTCGGAGGGATTTTCATTTCCCGGCCATACTGAATATATCGAGGAGAGATTGGGCAATGGCAGCAAGTCGCTGATGATTCTGATGAAGGATGATTTCCGGGTAGCATTAGTGACCGGACATATTCCCGTTCGTGAAATTGCTTCTTCTATCACTAAAGAGCTTATTCAAGACAAGCTGACTATTTTCCATCAGTCCCTCAAACAGGATTTTGGAATCGGTGCACCTCGCATAGCTGTATTGGCACTGAATCCGCATGCCGGGGATGAGGGATTGCTCGGTACGGAGGAACAGGAAATTATCATTCCGGCTATTCAGGAAATGGCTGCGAAAGGAATGCTCTGCTACGGACCTTATCCGGCAGACGGTTTTATGGGATCAGGTAACTTTACTCATTTTGATGGTGTGCTGGCTATGTATCACGATCAGGGGTTGGCGCCATTCAAGGCATTGGCTATGGATGAAGGAGTGAACTATACGGCCGGTCTTCCGGTGGTACGTACTTCACCTGCCCATGGAACAGCCTATGATATCGCCGGTAAGGGATTGGCTTGTGAAGATTCTTTCCGTCAGGCGGTATATGTGGCGATAGATGTATTCCGTAACCGGCAGCGTGATAAGGCTGCTCATGCCAATCCGTTGAGAAAGCAATATTACGAGAAACGTGACGATAGTGACAAGCTGAAACTTGACACTGTGGACGATGATGTATAAATGAAATTGGAGAAGGAATTTATAGTGCAGTTATGACGAAAGCGGAGATTCAACAAGTAAAACTCAGGTTCGGTATTATTGGTAATACGGAGGCTTTGTCGCGCGCCATTGATGTAGCCATCCAGGTTGCTCCCACTGATCTGTCCGTACTGATAACCGGGGAAAGCGGGGTGGGAAAGGAGAGCTTTCCGCAGATCATTCATCAATATAGCCGTCGGAAGCATGGACAGTATATTGCAGTGAATTGCGGCGCCATTCCCGAAGGGACAATCGACTCGGAATTGTTTGGACATGAAAAAGGTGCTTTTACCGGTGCTATCGGTGAGCGCAAAGGATATTTTGGTGAAGCGGACGGTGGAACGATTTTTCTGGATGAAGTAGGGGAGTTGCCTTTGCCTACTCAGGCGCGTTTGCTTCGTGTGCTTGAAAGCGGTGAATTTATCAAAGTAGGATCGTCAAAAGTGCAGAAAACAGATGTACGTATTGTTGCCGCAACGAATGTGAACCTGACACAAGCGATTGCTGACGGTCGTTTTCGTGAAGATCTGTATTATCGTTTGAATACGGTTCCTATCCAGATACCTCCTTTGCGTGAGCGTGGGGAGGATGTTTTATTGTTGTTCCGTAAATTTGCCGGTGATTTTGCAGAGAAATACCGTATGCCTGCCATTCAACTGACGGAAGATGCCAAGCAGGTATTGCTTGCCTATCCATGGCCGGGTAATGTACGCCAGTTGAAGAATATAACAGAGCAGATTTCGATAATAGAGACCAATAGGGAAATTAACGCTGCTATTCTGCAAGGGTATCTTCCGGTGCAGAACACGCAACGGCTTCCTGCTTTGTTCGGGATAAAGGGCAGTAAGAACTTCGAGAGCGAGCGTGAGATTCTTTATTCTGTTTTGTTTGATATGCGACAGGAAGTATCGGAATTGAAGAAGATGGTACATAATCTGATGGCGGAAAAGGGAAATGTGTCGCTTGTGACACCGGTACCTCCTGCGTCGGTACCTACGATTATTCATCCGGTGAAAGCTCCCTGTCCGGTAGATGACGATATACAAGATACAGAGGAATATGTGGAAGAGTCCCTTTCGTTGGACGAAGTGAAGAAAGAAATGATACGCAAAGCTTTGGAAAAGCATCACGGAAATAGAAAAAGTGCAGCACAGGATCTGAATATTTCCGAGCGTACCCTTTATAGAAAAATAAAAGAATATGGTTTGGATTAAAAAAATGCCACAATGGATGTTATTGCTGGTTTTACCGGCAATACTTCTGGCGTGTAGCGTCTCTTATAAGTTTAACGGGGCGTCTATTAACTATGATAAGGTAAAGACGATTTCGATTGCTGATTTCCCTATAAAGTCTACTTACGTTTATCAGCCTTTGGCTAATAAGTTTAATGATGATTTGAAAGACATCTTTACCCGCCAGACCCGGTTGCAATTGGTAAGATCGGCCAATGCAGATTTGCAGATCGAGGGAGAAATAACCGGTATTAATGTATATAATGAGGCCGTTGCAGCCGATGGTTATTCTTCGAAAGCCAAAGTGACCATTACGGTAAATGTACGTTATGTGAACAACACGAACCATCAGGAAGATTTTGAACAACAATTCTCGGCTTTCCGTTCCGACCTCGACCCGAACTCTTTATTGCCCAATATACCGGACGCAACGATTGCTGAAATAACCAAAGAGATAACTGATCAGATATTTAACGCGACTGTGGCAAATTGGTAATTTAAATGATCTCTGCTAACCTTCGACAATGGATTCAGCATCCTGAAATGTTGAATAAAGACACGTTGTATGAGCTTCGTACGCAGCTCACACGTTATCCTTATTTTCAGTCGCTCCGTCTGTTGTATCTTAAGAATTTGTATTTATTGCATGATATCACTTTCGGGGCGGAATTGCGGAAAGCGATTTTATACGTAGCCGATCGGCGTTCACTGTTTTATCTGATCGAAGGGGACAAGTATGTACTTTCCCGTAAGAAGAAGGCGGTTACGGAAGAGTTGCCGGAAACGGAGCTCAGTCTTGATCGGACATTGACATTGATCGACGCTTTTTTGTCTACGGTTCCCGAGGAAGTTACTGCCCGGACCGATCTGGATTATGCGATGGATTATACGGCATACTTGTTGCAAGACAATGACGCTTCTGTCGGCGAACAGCCTGAAGCTCCTAAACTTCGCGGATTTGAACTGATCGACGGCTTTATAGAAAAGAGTGAGAATGAATCGGCTATCCGATTGAAACCTCTTCTGCCCGGAGAGGATTCCGTCGCAGAGGAAGCTGCCAAGGATTTGTCTTCTGACGAATCGAAGTCTGAAGAGGAGGAAGATGATAGTTGTTTTACCGAAACATTGGCGAAAATCTATGTTAAACAGCAAAGATATTCCAAAGCTCTTGAAATTATTAAAAAATTAAGTTTGAAATATCCAAAAAAAAATGCTTACTTTGCAGACCAAATAAGATTTTTGGAGAAACTGATTATTAACGCTAAATCAAAATAACAAAAAATGTACTTAGTATTCGTTATCTTAATGGTTATTGCAGCCATATTGATGTGCTTTATCGTACTGATTCAAAACTCAAAAGGTGGAGGTCTTGCATCAGGCTTTTCATCATCTAATGCAATTATGGGTGTTCGCAAAACTACAGATTTCTTGGAAAAAGCTACTTGGGGATTAGCTGCATTTATGGTTGTAATGAGCATCGCTACAGCTTATGTTGTTCCTACTTCTTCCTCAAAAACACAAGATGTGATTCTGGAACAAGCTAAGCAAGAAGAAAAAACAAATCCGTACAATATGCCTACAGGTACAGCCGCACCTGCTACTGAAGCACCTGCCGCTGATGCGCCTGCAACAGAAACACCGGCAACAGAAGCGCCTGCTAACTAATAACAGAGAAGCTTTTGGTTGGTTATAAGCGAAGCTATAATTTTCATTTGAAAGTTATAGTTTCGCTTCTTTTTTGTTTATAAATCTATCTTTTTGTTATATATTTAGTTACCTTTGTAAACTGTACTAATACTAATAAAGATTTTAAATATTACAATGACAGAACAATTGAAAAAAAATCTGAGTGACTCTAAAGCACTACGCTGGAGTGTGCTCGCCTTGGTCGCTTTTACAATGTTGTGCGGCTATTTCCTCACTGACGTAATGTCTCCGTTAAAACCGATGCTTGAAAAAGAACTCCTTTGGGATAGTTTGGATTATGGTATTTTTACCAGTGCTTACGGGTGGTTCAATGTATTTTTATTGATGCTTATCTTCGGTGGTATCATTCTTGATAAAATGGGGGTACGTTTCACCGGAATGGGAGCCTGTTTATTCATGGTCTTCGGTTGCGGACTTAAATATTATGCCATTTCTACGGATATTACCGGAAATCTGGAATTTTTCGGAATGACATTGAAACTTCAAGTTGCATTGGCCGCATTGGGATTTGCTATTTTTGGTGTAGGAGTGGAGATTGCCGGTATTACGGTCTCCAAGATTATTGTAAAGTGGTTTAAAGGGAAGGAAATGGCTTTAGCTATGGGACTTGAAATGGCTACGGCTCGTATCGGAACCATGCTGGCTATGGCAATAACCGTACCTATTTCCAACTTCTTCGGGCATACGGATGAAAGCGGAGTATTCCATTCTAATATTCCGGCTCCTGTATTGTTCTGTCTGGTGATGCTTTGTGTAGGAACCATTGCATTTTTCATTTATACTTTCTATGATAAAAAGCTGGATGCTTCTCTTGAAGCGGAAGGTGAAGAACCGGAGGAACCTTTCCGCGCAAAAGATGTGTTTGTTATTATGCGCAATAAAGGCTTTTGGCTGATCGCTTTATTATGTGTATTATTCTATTCAGCTGTTTTCCCGTTCATTAAGTATGCAGCCGATCTGATGGTACAGAAATATCATGTGGATCCGGAGTTGGCCGGTACCATTCCAAGTCTTTTGCCATTGGGGACTTTATTCCTTACTCCCCTCTTCGGAACTTTGTATGACCGTATAGGAAAAGGTGCTTCTTTGATGATTACGGGAGCTTGGCTGTTGATCGGTGTACACGTGCTTTTTGCACTTCCGATTCTGAATGTATGGTGGTTTGCTACTTTTGTAATGATCGTGTTGGGGATTGCTTTTTCTTTGGTTCCTTCTGCGATGTGGCCTTCCGTACCTAAAATTATTCCCGAAAACCAGTTGGGAACAGCTTATGCACTTATTTTCTGGGTGCAGAATTGGGGATTGATGCTGGTTCCTCTCTTGATAGGATGGGTATTGAACTCTTTCTGCAAGGGGTCTGTTGTAGATGGTATACAGACGTATGACTATACTTTGCCAATGAGTATTTTTGCTGTGTTCGGTGTTTTGGCTTTGATTGTAGCCTTGATGCTGAAAGCGGAAGACAAGAAGAAAGGTTATGGTTTGCAGGAAGCTAACATAAAGAAATAAACGATATGGCTACGAAAGAAAAAATAAACCTGTTGGATGTTATTCCTTTCCGTAGTACGCATATAACGACCGAAAAAGAAAGCGATGGCACTGTTGTCATCGCTTTTCCCCGGTTTAAATACGACTGGATGCGTCGCTTTCTGCTTCCTAAAGGAATGTCTCCCGATATTCATGTCCGTCTGGAGGAACATGGTACTGCTGTGTGGGAGCTGATCGATGGTAAAAGTACAGTGCGTGAGATTATAGAGAAACTCGCAGCCCACTTCAACGATGAAGAGAACTACGAGTCTCGTGTATTGGCTTATTTCTCTCAGTTACAAAAAGACGGGTTCATTAAATTAGCTGTCAGCGAATGAAGATGGCCCATAGTATAACGGCACATAGGAGAAGGATTCCTATGATGATGAGGGTCCCGAATACGAAATAACGGTCGTCCGCCTCTTTTTTCTCTTCTGATTGACGGATAATGCGTCCCATCTCTTCCGGGGATGTATCGGGCATGGGGTAAGGCTCTCTTTTTTGCAGGCGTTTCATCCTTTCATTGGTCCGTTCACGCCGCAGGCGGGAAGAATCTCTTCCCTCTTTCAGTCGACGGATCATGTCGAGCATATGTCCTTCACCACCCATATCATAAGTTGTTTTTTGTAGGATAATCGGTTATTTATTCTCTTCGCGATCTACTTTTACCAATCCACCGGTTACGGGATTGAATGTTACTTTTACCGTTGAATTTTTATTGAACAAAGTAGGAGCTAAATACTCTACTGTTCCGAATTGGGTAACAGGCACCTCATCTTCAAACAGTATCTCTTTTTCCTGTTTCAATACGATAGAAGCCCTACCGGGGACGTTGTAGGCTACACCGTCAACCTTTTTCTTTCCGTCGTCTTCTGGCATTTTGACCGTTTTCAGATTCTTAAGAGTGATGTATACCGGTTCACCTGCAAGATCATTGTTGGCTACTATTCCCAGCTTTTTAGAAAAGCGGAAAGCGACCTCGTTGTTCATGTCTTTACCGGGAGTTAGGCGGATGGTATATATTTTTTCCTCTTTGTTGAGTACTCCCGAGAACATTTCAGTCATGGCTTGTTCTTGCTCATCCAGATGATCGAGCATCAGTTTGAGTTGTGCACCGTCTTTGGGCATGTTATCGGCTTGTCCGCGTACTAAGGCATTTTTGCTTTCACGGATGTTATAGATCTCTTTAGCGACAAGTTCTGCCATTTTTGCGGTAGAGTTTGCCATTAGTATCTCTTCTGTAAGAAAATCACGCGGATTTACTTTTTTCTTTTGTGCAGGTACTAATGATTGGGCCGGAATTGCCGCTTTCTTATCGATAGGGACATTGATGGACTTGATAATACCGTCTTCGGTCAATTCGATGAGTGGGGCAACGGTTTTATCTTTCATCTTTACGAAATATACGTTGTCTTTGTCCGGTATACCTACCGGTTTGACTTGTACGCTCGTCAATTCCCAATATTCTTCCGGATCGGCGGATACTTTATTCAAACGAAGATAACGATCGGCATACTTGCTGAATTCTCCGGGGATATAGGTTATTTTATTGGCTTTAACTTCGATTTCTATCTGGGTTTTCGGAAGTGCATAAGTCACTCCGTAATCTTTGCCGCGCATCACGCCGGTTACAACTTCTGTCTGTGCAGATGCTATGATGGTGGTAGCCAGCAATCCTGTCAGTATAATTAGTCTTTTCATATTGGTTTCTTTTTAACTGATTTGATAACAAAGTTAATGAACTTATTGATAAATCCATAAGTTCTTAACCTTTATTCGCTTACAAGGCGCCATGCCATCGGCAGATGGCTAATGATATCTCCTGCCGTCAGACTGATTGTCCCTAACTTTTTACAGGCACAGTCACCGGCAAGTCCATGTACGAATGTACCGATTTTAGCGCACTCTTCGGCCGGATATCCCTGGGCGAGTAGTGCCAGAATGATACCTGTAAGTACGTCTCCGCTTCCGGCAGTTGCCATACCCGGATTACCGGTAGGATTGAAAAAGCATTTTCCTGTAGGAGTGATAATGGTTGAATAGGCTCCTTTCAAGACAATGTGGATTTTGGCTGCATGAGCCAGTTCGATGGCTTTGGTCAGACGTTCGTAAGAATCCTGACACTTGCCGACGAGGCGTTCCAACTCTTTGGGATGGGGAGTGAGTATAGAACCTTTAGGGAGATTGGTGAGCGTATGGCGATGATTGGCTAATATATTTAACGCATCGGCATCTACGACAAGGGGAGTTTGGCAACCGTCCAATTGTTCCAGAAGGGCAGCTTCCGTTTCTTCGTTCTGCCCCAATCCGGGACCGATGCCTACTGCTTGATAATCGTCCGTATCGGTTGGTACGGCAAAACAGGTTTCACTGGCATCCTGTTCGACCATTGCTTCCGGTACGGAAGTTTGCAAAATGTCGTTGTTGCAAATGGGAGCATGTACGGTGAGTAACCCTACGCCGGAACGCAGGCAGGCACGGGCTGACAGGACGGATGCTCCCGCCATTCCTCGAGAACCGGCTATTAATAGTGCATGTCCGAAGTTGCCTTTGTGGGCAAATTTCTTTCGGGGATTGATGAGGGAACGTATTTCTTCCACTTCCAACATTTCATAATCGGTATCCAGTTCTTCGATTCCTTCCTCACTCAGATGAATGTCGAGCAATTCCCATTCTCCGAGGAATTCTGCATTTTCAGCAAAGAGAAAGGCCAGTCTGGGTAATTGGAGGCTGAGGGTAACATCCGCTTTAATGATATTGGCCCGGATGTTGAAGGTGTTTTCTTCTCCCATCAACCCTGACGGGATATCGATGGCTACTACAGTGGCCGGTGATGCGTTGATGTATTTTACTACGGCTGCAAACCCTCCGCTAAGTGGTTTATTCAGCCCTGAACCGAACAGGCCGTCGATTACCAGATGGTCTTCTGTCAGAGCGGGAGGAGCAAATTGGGTACTGACTTCGTGGAAAGTTATTTCGTCCATGATTTCTACCAGTTCTTTGTTGGCTTGGCAATCCGGTGAAAGTTCTCCTTTGGTGTTGAAGAGAAAAACTTCTACTTTATATCCTTTTTCCGCCATCATGCGGGCTACTGCCAAAGCGTCTCCACCGTTATTGCCCGGTCCGGCAAAAACCGTAACGGGCGTTCCATTGTCCCATCGGTTTATGATGGCTTCTGTTAATGCATGGGCGGCACGTTCCATTAGTTGGATCGATTGAATCGGTTCATGTTCAATGGTATAAGCATCCAGTTTTTTGATAGTACTACTTGGAAATATTTTCATTGTGATGTTCTTTTTTAGTTTTCGACTTACAAATGTACATGATTCTTCCGACTTTTTCCGTTTGTTGCATGAAGAAAACATGCTAATTGTTGGTAGATAGCTTGTGGAAGGTGAATAGATAAGTTTTTCTTTGTGGGAGATAAATTTGTTTTTTGTCGTTTTTTCGTACCTTTGTGTCCCATAAACTACAAAACATAGAATTTCATGGGGACATTGCAAGGCCATCCGAAAGGCCTTTATCTTATTTTTGCTACAAGCACGGCAGAACGTTTCAGTTATTATGGAATGCGCGCCATCTTTATTCTTTTTTTAACTCAAGCTTTATTATTCGATACCGAGTCTGCGGCATCTATTTATGGCAGTTATACCGGTTTGGTGTATCTTACTCCTTTGATTGGCGGATACATTGCCGATAAATATTGGGGGATACGTCGTTCCGTCTTTTGGGGTGCCGTAATGATGGGAATCGGGCAGTTGATGATGTTCCTCAGTGCTTCTATGTTGGATAGGGTGGTATTGTCTCATTGGCTGATGTATGGTGGATTGACTTTCCTGATTTTAGGAAACGGCTCTTTTAAGCCTACTGTGTCATCGTTGGTGGGACAGCTTTATAAGCCCGGAGATAAACGGCTTGATGCCGGGTATACCATTTTTTATATGGGGGTGAATGTCGGTTCGTTTATCGCTCCGTTGGTATGCGGATATTTCGGGGATACGGGTAATCCCGAAGATTTCAAATGGGGTTTCTTGATAGCGGCATTTATGATTGTACTGACAATTCTGCTGTTCGAAACACAAAAGAATAAGTATCTGATTTCTCCTACGGGAGAACCTTTGGGGATCATTCCGGATGCGAAGAAAGAAAAGAAGATAGATGCGGAAGAGAAGAAAATACATCCGCAATTGAGTAATAGCCGGAAAAAGCGGAATGCGGTAATCCTGATTGCATTGACGTTGGTATTGGGAACTCTTTTTTACGCATGGTTCGGTGACGATTGGATCAGCATCGGCATTTTTACAGCTTGTATCGTGTTTCCGATTACCATTTTGCTGGATGGCTCTTTGACAAAAATAGAGCGTAGCCGTATTTTTGTAATTTATATTGTGGCATTCTTTGTTATCTTCTTTTGGGCGGCTTATGAGCAGGCAGGAGCTTCTTTGACTCTTTTTGCAGCCGATCAGACCAACCGTGATATCTTTGGTTGGGAGATGCCGGCATCCTGGTTCCAATCTTTCAATCCGTTCTTTGTCGTGATACTTGCTTATATCATGCCCGGTATCTGGGGATTTCTTAATAAGCGTCATATGGAGCCTTCTTCACCTACCAAACAGGCCATCGGATTACTGCTTCTTTCTTTAGGTTATCTTTTCATCTGTTTTGGGGTGAAAGATGCCCAACCGGGAGTAAAAGTAAGTATTATTTGGCTGACAGGGCTGTATTTTATACATACAATGGGAGAGATTGCTCTGTCACCTATCGGGTTGTCAATGGTGAACAAGCTGACTCCGATTCGTTTTGCTTCACTGATGATGGGCATCTGGTATCTCTCTACGGCTACGGCCAATAAGTTTGCCGGGATGCTTGCAGGTCTCTATCCCGAAGCTGGAAAGGTGAAAAGTCTCTTTGGATATCAGATTGCCAGCATGTATGATTTCTTTATGGTGTTTGTCGTGATGTCGGGAGTTGCTTCTCTGATTCTGTTCCTTCTATCAAAGAATTTGCAAAAGATGATGCATGGAGTGGAATAAAAATCGTATTTTTGCATCCAACTTTTTTAAACTACCGGTTATGAATACCATTCAGATAAAAGACAAACTATTTACTGTTTCTATCAAAGAACAGGACATTCAAAAAGAAGTGATTCGCGTAGCGAACGAAATTAACCGCGACTTGGCAGGTAAAAATCCTCTGTTCCTCAGTGTGCTGAACGGATCATTCATGTTCACGGCCGATTTGATAAAACATATTACAATCCCTTGTGAAATTTCATTTGTAAAGTTGGCTTCTTATCAGGGGGTATCGTCTACCGGGGTGATAAAGGAGGTGATCGGTATTAACGAGGATATTTCCGGACGCACGGTAGTGATTGTAGAAGACATTGTGGATACGGGATTGACTATGCAGCGTTTGCTCGAGACTTTAGGTACGCGTGGTCCGAAAGAGATTCATATTGCTTCATTGTTGGTGAAACCGGAAAAACTCAAGGTCGATTTGAATATTGAGTACGTTGCAATGGAGATTCCTAATGATTTTATCGTGGGATACGGACTCGACTATGATGGATTCGGACGTAACTATCCTGATATTTATACGGTGGTAGAACAGTAGTCAAGTAGTTAAGTAGTCAGAGTAATAAAGTAGTTAAGTAGTCAAGTAGTCAGAGTAGTTAAGTAGGATGGAACTGCTGATTGAGAATAAAATGAGAATAAAAATAATAGATTGCAAGATAGGTAATAGATTTAAATTGTAAAATTGTTAATAACAAAATGTTGAACATTGTAATTTTCGGTGCTCCCGGTTCAGGAAAGGGAACACAAAGCGAACGTATCGTAGAAAAGTATGGTATCAACCATATCTCTACCGGAGATGTATTGCGTGCAGAAATTAAAAACGGCACAGAATTGGGTAAAACTGCTAAAGGGTATATCGATCAGGGACAATTGATTCCCGATGAATTAATGGTGGATATACTGGCAAATGTATTTGATAGCTTCAAAGATAGTAAAGGTGTGATTTTTGATGGATTTCCAAGAACTATTCCGCAAGCAGAAGCGTTGAAAGTCATGTTGAAAGAACGTGGACAGGATATTTCTGTAATGATCGATCTGGATGTGCCTGAGGATGAACTGATGACCCGTCTGATCAAACGCGGTAAAGATTCCGGTCGTGCCGACGATAATGAAGAGACAATTAAGAAACGCCTTGTTGTATATAATACTCAGACTGCCCCGCTAAAAGATTTCTATAAAGGTGAGGGTAAGTATCAGCATATCAACGGACTCGGTTCGATGGAAGCTATTTTTGAGGACATCTGCAAGGCGGTGAGTGCATTATAAATAATGAAAGTAGTTAAGTAGTGAGTAGTAAGTAGTAAAGTAGTAATGTCGACGCAATCATTTGAGGATCTTTTAGTATGGCAAAAGGCTCATCAGTATGTTTTAAGCATTTACCGGATAACTAAGGGATTTCCCAAAGAAGAAATGTTTGGGTTGGTTAATCAGATGAGGCGTGCTTCTGCTTCTATTACTGCTAACATCGCAGAAGGGTTTGTAAGAATAGGGCAAAAAGATAAATTGCATTTTTACAATATATCACAAGGATCGTTAGAAGAAACAAGAAATTTTGTTATTCTTTCCAGAGACTTGGAGTATATAACAGAGGAAGATAAAACGATACTGTTGGTGTCGGCTTCCGAAGTGAGTAAAATGTTAAATGCATATTGTCAGGGTTTGCTGAAATATTACTAAATCTATCTTCTACTTACTACTTAACTACTAAATTCTAACTACTAAATAGTATGGCTGAATCGAATTTTGTTGACTACGTAAAGATATACTGTCGCTCGGGTAAGGGCGGAAGAGGCTCTACGCACATGAGGCGCGAGAAATATGTTCCTAACGGAGGTCCCGATGGGGGCGATGGCGGAAGAGGAGGCCATATTATTCTGCGCGGTAATCGTAACTATTGGACGCTGCTTCATCTGAAATATGACCGTCATGCATTGGCCGGTCATGGAGAGTCGGGTAGTAAAAACCGGAGTTTCGGCAAGGACGGAGCAGATAAAGTAATTGAAGTACCTTGTGGGACAGTAGTGTACAATGCCGAAACGGGAGAGTACATTTGCGATGTAACCGAACACGGACAAGAAGTAATTCTGCTGAAGGGCGGCCGTGGCGGACAGGGTAACTGGCATTTCAAGACAGCTACCCGACAGGCGCCTCGTTTTGCACAGCCTGGCGAACCGATGCAGGAGATGACGGTAATTATGGAGTTAAAGCTTTTGGCGGACGTCGGCCTGGTAGGTTTTCCGAATGCGGGCAAGTCTACATTGTTGTCGGCTGTTTCTGCTGCCAAGCCGAAGATAGCCGATTATCCTTTCACCACATTGGAGCCGAATTTGGGTATCGTTTCTTATCGCGATGGAAAATCATTCGTGATGGCAGACATTCCCGGTATTATTGAAGGGGCCAGTGAAGGAAAAGGGCTCGGATTGCGCTTCTTGCGTCATATTGAACGTAACTCTCTGTTGTTATTCATGGTACCGGCGGACAGTGATGATATCCGTAAGGAGTATGAGATTTTACTGAATGAATTGCGAACCTTTAATCCGGAAATGCTCGATAAACAACGGGTGCTTGCTATTACCAAGAGCGATATGCTCGATCAGGAGCTGATGGATGAAATAGAACCTACGTTGCCGGATAATATTCCGCACGTGTTTATCTCTTCGGTTTCCGGTCTCGGTATTTCTGTTCTGAAAGACATTCTGTGGGAAGAATTGAACAAAGAGAGCAATAAAATAGAGGCTATCGTACATCGTCCGAAGGACGTAAGTAAATTGCAGGACGAACTCAAAGCCATGGGAGAGGATGAAGACCTTGAATATGAATATGAGGAAGAGGATGATGACGATGACTTGGAATACGAGTACGAAGAAGAAGACTGGGAAGAGAAATGATTTCGCTTGCAGAAGATAAAAAGATGTTGGGATACGGGTCGCTTGGTTCGTATTCCAACATTTCTCATTTTGTGACGACCCGTAGAGGCGGTTGCAGCAAGGATGCGTATGCCACATTTAATTGTTCGCCTTTTACCGATGATGAAATGGAGCATGTACGCCGGAATCAGGAGTTGTTGTTTGAGGCGATGCCCGTGAAACTTTCGGAACTGATTATTCCGCATCAGACGCATGGTGTGAAAAATCTGGTGATAGACAGAGCTTTTCTTGCGCTTTCGGAAGGAGAAAGACGTGTGCGGTTGGAAGGTATCGATGCGCTGGTGACTGATATTCCCGGCTGCTGTATCTGTATTTCTACGGCCGATTGCATTCCTATATTATTGTACGATAAGCAGCATCAGGCAATTGCTGCGGTGCATGCCGGGTGGCGGGGAACGGTGAATTTTATAGTCGGCCATACATTGGAGCGCATGCGGGCGGTTTATGGTACGGTGGGAGAAGAGGTTGTGGCTTGTATCGGTCCTGGCATCTCATTGGAATCTTTTGAAGTGGGCGATGAGGTTTATGAAGCTTTTCGTTTGAATGGTTTCGATATGTCACGGATATCTTGCCGGAATGCGAATACGGGAAAGTTTCATATCGATTTATGGGAAACAAACCGTCAGCAGTTGTTGGATTTCGGTGTTCCTTCTTCACAAATCGAGGTAGCCGGTATTTGTACCTATATTCATCATGAAGAGTTCTTTTCGGCTCGACGGTTGGGAATTGCTTCCGGTCGTATTTTGTCGGGAATACTAATAATTAATTAATTTGCCAATATGCCAATGTGTCAATTGGCTGCGCTTGCATTCGGTTTGGGTATATTCATTGCGTTGTTATTTAGGATGTTTGAACTGTGTTGTTCTGCATGGCATGGCATTCGGCATATTGACTTATTGATACATTGGCATATTGACTCATTGACACATTATTTATGATTACATTATCAAATGAAATAAAAGCTGCATGTCCTGGTTTTGCAGGAGTAGCTGTTTATGCGGAAGTAAGAAATACAGCTTACAGTGAAGGACTTTGGAAGGAAATCGATGCCTTTACCCGGGAGTTGACTTCGAACACAAAGATGGAAGATATCAAGTTGCAACCTGCTATTGCCGCTACGCGTGAGGCATATAAAAGATGTGGAAAAGATCCCGGACGTTATCGTCCTTCGGCCGAAGCTCTGCGCCGGCGTCTGATGCGGGGGATTCCGTTGTATCAGATTGATACGTTGGTGGATTTGATTAATCTGGTTTCACTTCGTACAGGGTATTCCATCGGTGGGTTTGATGCCGATAAGATACAGGGCAAGACACTGGAACTCGGAATAGGCAAATCCGGCGAACCGTTTGAAGGTATCGGCAGGGGGATATTGAATATTGAAGGGCTTCCGGTGTATAGGGATGAAATCGGAGGTATCGGTACGCCTACCAGTGATAATGAACGTACAAAAATGGGATTGGATACGACTCATATCCTTGCTATTGTCAATGGATATAGCGGAAAGGCAGGTCTGTCTGAGGCTGCTGCTATGATACAGGATTTATTGAGAAAATATGCCGGCTCTGATGGCGGTGAAGTATTTTTCTTTGAGTAATACGTTTCTGCGGTAACTCCGGGATTGTTCATTGTATGAGAAATGATAGTATAGTAGTGGTGATTTATAGCTTATTCAGTACATATTCTTGAAACCAAGTAGGAATGTAGTCTATATTGTCACTAATCTTAATTTCATCATTTTCAATTGATGCAAAAAGCTTAGGTTCGGAATAACTATTGTCGAATATATAAGCTTTATCTACAAGTTTGATGGCATCAAGTAGAAGTTCCATTGTCCTATAATATCTTTCTTTTATTTTTTCTGGTGGAACGTCATGGCCTCCTTGTTGAACTCGTTGTTGTACCCTATTTAGATTTAAGGTAGGATCGCTTAATGAAACGAAATATAAGTAAACCTTATATTTCATTTCTTGGGCTTTACAAATAAAATCTAATTTAGAAGGATGGGACATGACTGTTTCGAATGTAAACTTATTGCAATTACCTAATAGCTTATTTCGCACATAATCGGCAAGAAAGGAGGTGAAATAATCATTTACCATATATTCTGAAGGTAATGCAAATCCCTCTTTGTTGAACATTATTAGTCGGGAAATATTTTTTCCATCCGATGAATCGAATAATAATGAATTATGGTATGTGTCTTGAAAATCCTGTTCGGATGGTATGATATTTAGATTGGAAAAGTTAAAGCAATGTGTCTTATTCAGTTCTTTTTTATATTCATCTGCATTTATATACAAACCAAGATGAACTCCTGCATCAGTTACTACTTTTATAATAGTAGATTTGCCGGAACCATTAGGACCGGCAAATATTCTTAACCTTTTCATTTTATTTTTTTAAACTGAATTTCCGTTGGGTAATTTTAGTCTTAGCTTGCTTAACGGTCGCTATTTTTTTTCTGATCCCACTTGAATCTACCAAAAGGATGCTGTTTCCGCGAAGGACAGAAACACAATGCCCTTCAGCAATAGAGGTATCATAAGCTCTTCTGCCATATTTTGATAAAGCAGTTTGTATCAGAACTTCCTCATCTGTCTCTTTTCCAATCTTTTTATTATTCATACCTTTTATTTTTTTGTTGATTTAAGAGGTTTTTCAAATATAAGCTTTTTAGTCTGTATTGACAACTGTTTTATCCTATTTTACAGAAAACTATTCATTCTTTACTATTCTCCAGCAAACTGAATACATACCGGCTTGTCCATTTTTATTTCTTCTCCCGTCTTCTTCAGCAAACCGCTTACGATGTCCCGTTCGAATATCTGTATGGCATTACTGTCCCGACAAGCTACCAACAGGTATTTCCCATTCGGAGTGATATTAAAATTGCGTGGATGACTTCCCGTTAGCTGATAACCTACTTTTGCTAATGTCCCTTTTTCCGGATTGACTTCAAAGATGGCGATACCGTCTTCTTTCAATCGGTTGCTGACATATAGATATTTACCATCCGGGCTCAGATGAATGTCTGCACTGCCCCGGGCTTGAATGGTATCGGCTGTGATGGTTTGGATTTCATTCAATCTTCCATCGGCATATGCAAAAGCAATTACCTTGCCCGATAGTTCATTGATTAGATAGGCGTATTTCCCGTTTTTGCTGAATATCAGATGTCTGGGGCCCGAACCGGGCTGTATGTCGACAGCTTCGGATAGGGGGCGTGGAAGTTCCTCTTTGGAGTGTACTGCATATCGTAGGATACGGTCTGCACTGAAATCTGTAGCGAAAATGTAGTTACTATCCGGTGAGAAGATGGCGCAATGAATATGCGGTGTGCCTTGCCGGTCGGTATCCGGTCCCGAGGCCGATCCTTGGAACAACGTGTCAGAAGGATCGAGAGAACCGTCATACCGGATAGGAAAAACGGACATGGTACCGCCACTATAATTGGCGGTCAGTACTTTTCGGCCATCCGTAGATACATAACAGGGATCCTCGCTTCTTGTTTTTTGACTGTTCAGCAGTTGGAGCGTCCCGTTCTTCTTATTGAAGGAAAAAGCATGGACGGCTGCCGTACTGTCGTTCTGTTCGCTGACAGCATAAACGAAACGGTTATCTGCCGATAAGGTAAGATAAGACGGATTGGACACTTCTATTTCACTGAGTGGAGACACACTCCCTGTCTCCTGGTTGAAACGGAAAGTATAGATTCCCTTGCTATTGCCCGAAGTATAAGTCCCCACAAGCATAGTCAATTCATTTTCTGCCCGTTGCTGTGAAGCATTCCGGGTGGTGCAGGCTGATGACAGCATACTGACGGCACACACTCCCATAATCAATTTACTGAACATAATTATTTCTTTTTCAATTGTTCCAGTTTCACTTCGGAGATACCTACCCGGTCACTGCCCAATACGATACGCAGGTCGCTGGCGGTGGTTCCTTTAAAGCGGAACGGGAGCAGTTTGTTGTATTCATTGACTGTTCCGGAATACACAGTGAGGAACTGTCCTCCACCACCCGAAAGTTGAATTTCGAATTCTGCCGGGAGTCCGTTTTCACGGCTGAAAGCGATGGAAAGTCCGTCCACTTTGGCTCCGTTCTCTAAGGCAAAGGTAATATAATCTCCTTTATTTCCCTCCCAAGAGGTGGATAAATTATGATCAAGCGTATTGCCGGTCATCTCCATATTGGTGCTGGCACTGACGGGATTGTCTGTTTTTGCTTTTTCCATGTCGATGCTTCCGTGCTCTTTTACGGTCAATGTACCGGTTAGCCGGATATCTTCTGAGGAGGCTCCCAACATGATACTGAAATCTCCGGGTTCTACTACCCAGTCATTTTTCGCATTCAGAAGTTCCAGTGCTTTCCGGTCGAGGGTAAAGGATACCTCTTTTGTTTCACCCGGTTGTAGATGAATGCGTTCGAAGCCTTCGAGATTCTTTTCGTATGTTGTGACACTGCTGAGAAGATCGCGTACATAAAGCTGAACCACTTCATCTCCTGCACGTTTGCCTGTATTGGTAACTTTGCAGCGTACCTGTACCTTTTGATTGGGAGTAATTACTTTGGGAGAGATGTTTATATCCGAATATTCGAATGTGGTATAGCTTAAACCGTATCCGAAAGGGTAAAGAGCACCGTTGACGCGTGACATATCTCCTTTGGTTCCCGGATTTTTTCCACCGTCGATTTGTGAAGAAGGTTTATGAGGGAAATTAAACGGTATTTGTCCTACACTCTTTGGGAAAGTCACCGTGAGTTTACCTCCCGGATTGTAATCACCGAACAGTATATCGGCAATCGCCGTTCCTCCCTTAGATCCCGGATACCAGGCTTCCAGAATGGCCGGTACAAATTTATCCGCCCAGTTTACAGACAACGGCCGGCCGTTGATGAGTACCAATATCACTGGTTTTCCTGTGGCTTGTACTGCTTTCAGCAGATCCAACTGGCGTCCCGGAAGGTCGAGGCTGCTGCGCGATTTATTCTCTCCACAAGTTCTTTGTCCTCCTCCCAGCACTACTACGGCTACATCTGCCTCTTGGGCTTGGGCCACGGCTTTATCAATTTCCGACTGTTCATCCTTGCTTAGTGGATAATCGATGATTTCCGACTCCGGCCAGTGGGCATCTACCAGATCACAACCTTTGGTATAGAGCACTTCCGCTTTTCCGTTCAGCTTTTCGCGAAGTCCGTCTACTACCGTAGTAACCTCTACTGCCAATGGGCCGTAATGGGTTAGTGCATATGCTTTCTCTGCTGCATTCGGACCGCAAACTGCAATCTTCTTCACAGAAGTTATATCCAATGGAAGGGTGTTATTTTCATTTTTCAACAAGACAATCGATTCGCGGGAGGCCTGTAAAGCTACCGCTTCATTCTCTTCTTTTTCTACTTCGTCATCTGCTCCTTTCAAGTCCGTCTGATAAGGAGCGTCGAACAATCCGACAAGGAACTTCACACGCAGGATGTCGCGTACACGGTCGTTGATGACTTCTTCGCTTAATCCGCCTTCCTGTACAAGTTCGCGTAGTGGCAGTACATAAGAGTCCGGTGAGCGGAAAGTACAGCGTACATTCAGTCCGGCTTCCACACTTTGACGCACGGCTTCTTTCATATCTTTGGCTGTGCCGTGTTTGGTGTAGAGATATTCTACGGCATCACTGTCGGAAACTACATATCCGCGAAAGCCCATTTGACCGCGCAGGCGTGTTGTCAGCCAATAATAACTGCTTTGTATCGGGAACCCGTCATAGTCGTTGTACGAACTCATCACTCCTAACAATCCTGCTTCCTGTATCACCCGTTTGAAGGGATATACATGAATCATTTCTACTTCGCGGGGTGACATTTGCGGATCTACACGCGCCATCCCTTCACGGGCACCCTTGTTGTTGCTGTAAGCGATGAAATGTTTTCCCGTAGCGGCAACTTGATGGTTGTGTTGCATGCCCCGAACCATTTCGATGCCTAATTCGGCAACAAGATAAGGTGATTCGCCATATACTTCTTCATAACGTCCCCAACGCTGGTCACGCCCTACATCCAAGATGGGAGCATATACGTTGGTGTATCCCAACATGCGGGCTTCACGGCCGGTGATGAGTCCTACCTGATGAATCAACTTACGGTTCCAGGTATGTCCCAAACCGAGTTGTGTCGGGAAATTGGTTGCTTTGTAGCTTTCCACTCCCCGGATACCTTCGTTGGTGAAATCCACCGGTATTCCCAGACGGGTTTCTTCTACAAAAAAGCGTTGTACTTCATTCAGTGCCCAGGCGTGACGGGAAGCAGGCCATACATATTCATTGTCCGATGGCGGCAACCCCCATTGTTGAAAACCATTCAGATGTTCGTCGATGGCACCCATGCCGTCTTTCCACAACATCTGCTTCCATTCGGGAGTAGGCAGATCGTCTTTCAATACCCGCTTATATCCGTAAAGAGTCACCATCTGGCAGGTCTTTTCGTTCAGATTCATCTGACTGAGCAGGTCCTCGATGCGTGCATCTATCGGGGCAGTCGGATCTTCGTATATGTCTTTTATTCCGTTTTTATTAAAATCGATCCAGCCTTTTTTATACATTTCGGTTTTCACAGGTTTGTATACGGCCGGTATTTTCATTGATTTTTGTGCCGGTAGCGGCGAGATACTTCCTAATAAAAGGGTTGCGATGATTAGTCTTTTCATGGTATCTTTTTATTAATTATGTTCTGAGTGTCAAAGATAATGCATCTTTGTGAGAAAAGATGGATAAAATTGTCCATAAACGGGAGTGAAAATATCCAAGAGGTCTGAAAGTGAGCTTCGTCTCAGTATGATTTACCGTATGATTACTTGTACTTATTTGATTCGGACTCTCATCTCCCGTGCATCGAATGTGACGGATTTGTTTCGGAAAAGCCTTTCTATATGCCCGCTGGTCACCATTTCCGGGGTAGGCAGGCTATATAGTTGCGGATTATCTATCAGCATGATAAAGTCGCAGAGAGACAGAGCAATGTCCAAGTCGTGCGTGGAGAAGAGAATACATTTTCCCTCTTCTTGTGCCAACTTTTTAAGCAACAGGCAAAGTTCGTAGCGGTTGGGCAGATCCAAAAAAGCAGTCGGTTCATCAAGGAGGACGACAGGAGTGTCCTGTGCCAACGCACGTGCGATCATGATACGCTGGCATTCACCATCGGACATCTTATCCATTGTTTTATCGGCATATCCGGACATGCCTACCAGTTGCATGGCTTTGTCTACGCGCTCCTGGTCTGCCGGTTGTAATTGCCCGATCCAGTTGGTGTAGGGAGCGCGTCCCAATGCAACGACATCTTCGCAACGCAGATTGGCGATGCGTACTTTATCAGTTGTTACAAAGCTGATATTCCGGGCCAGCTTTTCCGGTTTCAGTGAAGCGATATTCTTTCCTTGTAGCACGATTTCTCCGGTTTGCGGTTTTTCCAGTCCCATTATAGCACGGAGCAGGGTACTTTTTCCTGTTCCGTTACGTCCTAACAGCGCAACGAGTTGCCCCCCTGTTATCCGGGCAGAAACTTTATCCAACAAGATTCGTTGCCCGTATCCTAATGTCAATTCTTTGAGTTGAATCATTTGATTATATGCAGATTTTTAGCGATTACCCATAAAATAACCGGAACTCCCAATAAAGCGGTGATACAATTGACCGGTAATAGAAATTTTTTAGCAATAATATCGCAAAGCAACATACCGATTAATCCTGTTAACATTGTGCCGGGAATGAGTATCCGGTGATCGGCATTATTGAATATCAATCGGGTGATGTGTGGCACTGCCAGCCCGATGAAACCTACCGGTCCGCAAAAAGCGGTGACGGTTCCTGTCAGTAGTGCGGTGGATACAAAGATAAGGGTACGCGAACGTTTGATATTCATTCCCATTGTACGCGCATAATTCTCTCCGAGCAATAATAAGTTCAGTGATTTGATGCAGGAGATGGAAATCAGCAGACCGATACATACGATAGGGATCATGATTCCTAACTGAGTCGTTGTGATATGGCTGAGTGACCCCATCGACCACAATGTGAACATCTTGAGTTGTTCGGCGGAACTCAGATATTGCAGAATCTGAATAATGGCACCTGCTACATAGCCGATCATTACTCCCATAATGAGGACACCGAGAATGTTTTTTACTTTCCGACTGATGATGGCCACTCCTAGTAAGATAACGGCAGTTCCTATCCATCCGGAGCCTACGATTCCCATCGATTGAAGTAATGGAAATTCCGACCATCCCAATAATGGAGCTCCTAATATGAACAGGGCTACTCCCAATCCTGCCCCGGAACTGACTCCTAACAGATAGGGATCAGCCAGTGGGTTCTGGAAAACGGTCTGCATCTGCAAACCGCTAACGGATAGGGAAATACCTATCAGTGCCGCCACTACTACCCGTATAAACCGGATAGAGAGGAGAATGTTGCGTGTCATTTCATCGCATTCACCTCCGGTCAGTACCGCCCCTATTTTAGAGATAGGAATATAAGTATCTCCTGTTGCCATATCTGTCAGTAGTAACAGTACGGCAACAATTCCTAATGTGGTAAATAAAAGAACATTGCGTTTACGGGTTTGTCTCATTCCAGGTGTCGGTAGTAATAGAGTGAATCGGTTACAAGTTCGGGATGGAAGATATGGATCAGATCGCGTAAAACTACATCGGGACGTACGACAGCCGATTCCCAATAATCGTTTCCTCCTGTGGGAGTCAGTCGCAGATTGTTGTTATAGACTGTTTTTTCATGTACGGCTTTTGCATCTGCGAATTTAGGGTTGACCGCTTTCAGTTCATCCAGCGTGGAGGCAACACCGACGTTGATCCAGTAGTCTGCTTTCTGTATCAGTCCGTAGGCTGTTTCCAGTCCGATAGGTGTCGAGCTGTTAGAAACATTCTCTTTATAAATGTAGTCTGCTCCTGCATCGGCAACCAATTGCGCCATATAACTTTGAGTTGAAGGCATTACCCAACTGTCGTTCCACGGGGTATTGAACATGACCGTAGGACGTTGTTCAACAGATTCTGTGAGAGTTTTCAGCGCTTGATAGCGTCTCGGAATTTCACGGAATACTTCGATCCCTTTTTCCCGGCTGTCTGTGAGTTCGGATAGTGCGATTAACCATTCGGCTTTGCCCAGTGGCGATTCTTCCAGATATTCTCCTACATACATGTAAGGAATCGAAAGTTCCCTCATTTTGTCCGTTACCGAAGTTTGGGCATCTCCGATGCCGTAAAGCAAAACGACGTCCGGTTTCAGTCCGATTAATAGTTCGTAATTCATTTCAGCACCCATATCCCTGATCGATTCTTTATGTGCAAGGACATAGGGATTCGATACATAGTCGATGCCTGATACTCCCACAATCCGGTCTGTCTGTCCTATGGCATCGAGCATGGCAATGTAGGAAGAAGACATACACACAATACGTTTGGCGCCGGCACGAATCACCGGGCCGGTAAATCCGGTTGGGGCCTGTTCGCCATTGCGCGAAATGAAATAGGACATTTCTACATTCTTGGCACCTTGCCACGGATTAGAGATTTGTATCAGAGTACTGGCACTGTTATCTGCACCCAGTATCTTGAATCCGGTGGCATATTCAGGCGTATATACATCCTGTTTGAATGCTTCTAAAGAAGTTTTTTTATTAGATACGCAGCCTGTCAGAACAAAAAGGCATAGTAATGTAAGAATTGAAATGGTCGATTTCTTTTTCATGATTATTGAATTTGACAACTTATTCTATTGTTGAGCTTTAGCTTTTTTACAATACATTATGCATCCAATAAAGTACTGCGTCAAAGAATAAAAATAATGCCACAAAGATAGTTCTCTTTGAGAATATTTCCCCTTTTTCCACTGACTTTTTAATTTAATAATGTGCCGATAGGTTGTGCTGATATGTCATATGGCAATTGGCACATTAACCTATTTGCATATTGTCTTATTATTCCTGCTATTGATAATATTTGTGAATACATTGCACAACATAGCAAAAGAAGTTTTATCTTTGCAAAATCATAATTTGGGCTTGACTGGATTTGACAGCGGGCAGAAATGGTGAGTAAGCATGCAGTGCGTCGTTGATTGGCACTTAAATCTCAGTCCTCAAAATTTTATCTGGCGAAACTAATTACGCTCTTGCTGCTTAATCGAATCATAGTAGATTAGCTTAATCCAGGCACAAGGTGCCAGGACGAGACATCACTCGGAAGCTGTTGCTCCGAAGCATTCCGATCCAGTGGTGCAGTTACATCGGGGATAGCCTAAAGTGGCCTCGCACTTTTGGTGAAAATTAAGAGGATAAGGTAATGGTTGATGGCTTTGGTTCTGCCGTTACACGAAAAATTAGGCAAAGATAAGCATGTAGAAAGCTTATGATTTCCTCGTTTGGACGAGGGTTCGATTCCCTCCAGGTCCACCGGAGATAATAAAAGCCACTTCAATATAATATTGGAAGTGGCTTTTATTGTTTTTGTCGGTGGTGTGAATGTTGTAGCTTCTTTTTTGTTCATCTTTGCTATTCTGCTAAACAATTCAAAAGCTAAATTCGTTAGTCTATAAGTCTGTTGATAATATGTAATCGCTAAATTCGTATTTTGTATTTATGAGTTGATTAATAATTAGTGTATGATGATTCAATTGGCTTCTTTGATTGTTTTCCTATACCATGTATGATTGTATGTTAGCGCGTATGACGGAGACACAAAGAATCAGATCACCTACCCATTGTGTATGGATAGGGCTGTTTTTCCCCCCTCATTCTTTCTGTGTGGTATTCTTACAAGTGACTTTCTTATTTTAAAATTATACAAACAATGAGATATATTTTATTCATCATTATGATGATACAAGGCATATTGTGTCATGCAGCCATCTGTAAGCATGTTTCGGGAGGTACCGAAACGGATAACCGGTCTGTTCTCAAAATACAGAAAGATCTGTGCGGATATATGTGGTTTTTGACTTACGATGGAATAAACCGCTATGACGGTACACACCTGAAGCGGTATGATTTAAATTGGGGTAATGATTCTGTTCGCTCGTGTCTGTACTCTTATAATTTATGTACGGATAGTAAGAATGAATTGTGGCTGTTTAGCGAAGATGGGAATATATGGTTATACAATCGTCTCTGCGATCGGTTTGAAAAGTACATTGATTTAAAAGAGAAAGTTAGGGGGACTTTCTCTTTCCTTTGTATGGATGATGGAGATAATGCGTGGTTAGGTAGTAATAAGGAGCTATACATTTTTCATTTGCCGACAGGAAAGTTACATCGGATGCAGCATGTTTTTGGAAATATTTCCGGATTACTATCTGTGGGAGACGGGAAATATTATTTAGCTTCCGAAACAGGAGTTTATTCTTTTGTCTCTTCCGGTGATACTCCGATCGACGTCTCTTCTGATTTGTTCAGTGAATGTACGCAGGTTTATAAGATGCTTTATGTTCCGGAAGTTCATCGTCTTGTTCTTGCCGACCGTTCGGCTGGAATGGAGGTATATGATTGTTCTACGAAACAGTTGTTGCATGCGCGAAGCGATTGGAAAGGACACCGGGTCTCCTCCTTGAAAAAGTATAGGGATGGAAAAGTGCTGATTGCTACCGAAGGAATTGGTGTCTATTGTCTGAATATGGATAATTATCAGATTTCCTCCTTTCTGAATGCTGATTCTGAGAAAGGGGGATCGATTCGCAGCAACCGGATTTCCGATTTATTTGTGGATGAGCATCAACGTATATGGGTAGCTGATTTTCCGGACGGGGTCAGTATGGTAGATGGTCTCGATTTGGAGGAACATGGATGGTATAAACATGTGTCGGGAGATGAACAGTCACTTATCAACGATCGGGTAAATGCATTGTTGAAAGATTCGGAAGGAGATATCTGGTTTGCTACGGATAATGGTATTTCCTGTTATTTTTCGCGAACGGGAAAATGGAGACATGTGGCTTCCGATTTATCTTGTAAGCAATATACTTCTCTTTGTGAAATATCTCCGGGAAAGATTTGTGCGGGCAATTATATGCATGGACTGTTTATCATTAGCAAGGATAAGATGAAAACCGGAAGTAGGTATGCCGATATTCCTTTTGTCAATGTTTTGCTTCGGAAGGATGCTGACAACATATGGGTTGGTACGGATGCCGGATTATCGCTTTTTAATGTGAAAGATACCACATTGAAGCCGATCGGATTTTCCGGATATCACAGGGTTCCTGTATGTGCTTTGTATGAGGAGAAAAGTGGTTTGTATATTGGTACCCGGGGGTATGGGATGTTTGTAGTAACACCGGGACAAAAAGAAGCGAAATTACAGACATCCGGGGATATTCGTAATATTTCTTTCATTTTGCCGGATAAGGAAAAGTTGTTGGTCGGTACGGATAAAATTCTTTATAGCTTTATTCCGGATACCAAACAGTTTCATTGGCTTTCATCCAGTGTGAACGGTTATCTGACTTCCGGTGTTTTATTGGACGACGGAACTTTTATGTTGGGCACGTCCGACGGGGTATTCCGATTTGGTAAACATACGCTTCAAACTTTGTATAGGAATCATCCGTGCATATATCTGGATAATTTCAGTGTATTCCATCAGCCTGTAACGGTTTCCTCAGAGAAGTCTCCTTTACAGTTATCTATCAATTATACTGGAATTCTGAAATTGAATCATAATCAGAACACTTTTTCTTTCACTGCCACTTCTATCAATTATGATGCACCGGAGGGTATTGTGTATTCATGGAAATTGAATAACCAGGCATGGACTACGCCTACTTCAAAGAACCTTATTCATTTTTCAAATCTTAGTTCGGGAAAACATCTTGTATCCGTACGTGCCCTGTCTGTAAGAAATGGTAATCCTATTGCACAAAGAAACATGCAAATAATCATACATCCTCCTTTGTGGCAAACAAAAGGGGCTTTTTTATTTTACGGTATTGTTGTCGTATTGCTTGGAATATTGTCAGTACGGTTCATATTGATTTGGAGAGACAGGAATCTGTCACACGAGACTATAAAGGTTTTTATCAATGCCGCCAAAGATATATGTATGCCTTTGACATTGATAAAGAGCCCGTTGGAGAATTTATATCAAAAGTATTCTTCTGACACATTTAAAGACATCTTGCAGCAAGTGAAGGGAATAGATTATATGTTTACTAACTTAGTTACCATAGGGCGTATTTCATCGCATCCTAAGAAACTTTTCTTACTGGAAACGGAGCTGACTATGTTTTTGAATGAAACCATAGAACAGTTAACTCCGGTAATAGAACAGAAAAACGTAGAATTGCATTGGGATGGTACTCCCGGTTTTCTGCGCGTCTGGATTGATAAAGAGAAAATGACGGCTATCATAAGAGGAATGTTGGAAATAATCGTGGATAATGTGGACGATGGGGAAGAAATTGAATTGACCACTGCCTATACTTCCCGAAGTTGGGAGATGAAACTGGAATTTTCTGATGGTGGCTGTGTTAAAAAAAAACTCTATTCAGCAAAAAAGGAACCGGTACCAATTCATTAGGTGTAGCAAGTTGGTTGTTAATCCGGAGATTAATACAATTACATAAAGGAAAAGTTGTCTTTTCTTCAAAGAAAAATGGATGTATCTCTGTCATTTTGATTTTTCCTATCATTCTTAAGTCTTTCTCAAAGTTGCCGGAACTACTGCCGGGAACTTCGTTGTTTCGGTCACAGCCTGTCGATAAGAACCATGAAAAAGACGGTACATTCTCTTCTATAAAGCGTGCTTTAACTTCGGAAAATTTTTCCCAAAAGAAGTTGAAAGAAAAAAATACCATTCTGCTGGTTGAAGAAAATGAAGAATTACGTTCTTTCCTGATACAGGTTTTATCAGGGGAGTATAATATTTGTGCCGTATCCGAGGCGGAGTCTGCTTGTGAAACAATAGTTAAAGAACAGCCGGATGTTATTCTACTGGCCAGTACCTTTACGAATTTGTCGGGAGAAGCGCTTTGTCTGCAAGTTAAATCGGATGTAAAAACCGCTCATATCCCCGTTGTATTGTTGAAAGACCCCGTAAATATAGGGAACGACAGTCATCGGATAGCCGACTGCTGTCTGACGTTGCCTCTTGACATCTCCCGTCTGCGGGCCGAAGTAGACAACTTGATATTTAACCGGGGTATTATAAGGAAAAGATACATCAAACTGGTATTGGGGGCTGAGGACATGTTAGGGCCGGACATTGAAAATACGTTGCCGGGAGACGAACAGGACTTTATTGGCAAGGTACGCAAATTGATTGAGGAGAATCTTTCTAATCCGGATTTTAATATCGATATGCTCAGTGCGGAGATGAATATGAGCCGCTCCGGCTTTTATGCAAAAATAAAGTTGGTTACCAATCAGGCACCGGCCGATTATATTCGTACCGTAAGGCTGAACAGAGCACTGGTTTTACTGATAAGCAAGAAGTATACGGTGACGGAAGTAGCCGAGCTTACCGGATTTAGTGATCCGAAATATTTTCGGGAGGTATTTAAGAAATATTATGGAGAATCTCCCAGGAAGTTTGTGAATAGTTTGTAAGGAAAGGAGGATAATGAGAAAGAAATCCGCATGACCGGCATGCGGATTTTTTTGTTTCTATTATCGAAATTTGTGAATAAATGCTTGCCGTGTATACCTGCATTTCCTTATATTTGACTCTTGAATCAAGATCATGGAACGAAAGATCATACATATTGATATGGATGCATTTTATGCTTCTGTAGAGCAACGGGACAATCCGGAATTACGTGGTAAACCTCTTGCTGTAGGACATGCTGAAGAGCGGGGAGTAGTTGCCGCAGCCAGTTATGAGGCGCGCCGGTATGGAGTACGTTCGGCTATGTCGTCGCAAAAGGCGAAGCGTTTGTGTCCTCATTTGATTTTTGTTCCCGGACGAATGGAGGTATATAAATCCGTATCACGCCGGATACATGAAATATTTCACGAGTATACGGATATCATCGAACCGCTCTCTTTGGATGAGGCTTTTCTGGACGTTACAGAGAACAAGGCAGGTATCTTTTTGGCTGTGGATATAGCGAAAGAGATCAAAAAACGTATTCGTGGCGAACTGAATCTGGTAGCCTCTGCAGGGGTATCCTATAATAAATTCCTGGCTAAAATAGCTTCGGACTATCGTAAGCCCGACGGGCTTTGTACCATCCATCCGGATCAGGCTATGAACTTTATCGGTGCTTTGCCTATCGAATCATTTTGGGGAGTAGGACCGGTAACGGCAAAAAAAATGCATACATTGGGGATTCATAACGGATTGCAACTGCGTATGTGCTCATTGGATATGTTGGTACGGCAGTTTGGCAAAGTGGGGGCATTGTATTATGATTTTGCCCGCGGTGTGGATCTGCGTCCGGTAGAAGCTGTCCGTATACGTAAATCGATCGGTTGTGAACGAACTTTGGAAAAAGATATCTCTTTGCATTCCTCTGTTATTATAGAATTGTATCATGTGGCGGTAGAGTTGGTCGAACGTTTGAACCGGAAAGATTTTAAAGGGAATACACTGACATTAAAGATCAAATTTCATGATTTTAGTCAGATTACACGTAGCATCACTCAAGCACAGGAATTAACGGTTTTGGATAAAATACTTCCTTTGGCCAAACAACTGTTGAAAGAGGTGGACTACGAACATCATCCGATCCGTCTGATTGGGCTTTCTGTTTCCAATCCGAAGGAAGAAGCAGAGGAGCATGGTGCTTGGGAACAACTGAGTTTTGAGTTCAGTGATTGGGAGTGATCGGTCAAAGTCTATGGCTCTTTGTAGTGGATAGTTGTTTTTTGAACAGATATATTGCAGGCACCTAAAATGCCGCTTCCCCCTTCTATATTGCTGTATACACGGATAGGTTCTCCGAAGCCAAGATTTCCCAATGCTCCCTCCAGAGTACTTCCTGATATTTTCTGTATTGACAGGATGTATTGGTAATAAGATTGAGACAGGCTGTAAAGATAGATTGAGATTGTACTGCCGTCGGGATTTTCTTTACAAGTCTCTTTAAATTTGAGTGTATATGTTTGCCCGGATATTTGTTTGTCTGTGAATAGGAAAGAATGATTATCCAAACCATCAAATCCCATAGCACCGTCCAAGATATTTATATTCTCGGATAAAACCGGATCTGTTGTTTGCAGTTCGTTTTGATAGAAATCCTCTCCCCAGGAATATGTTTTTGTTCTTGAAGTAGTCAACGCATAAAAGTCGGATGTCTCATTTTTGTCTTGAAAAGTGATTTCGTATTCTATTTCATAAATAAATTGTTCTATGAGGTTGCCGTCAGGATCGATATATGTAACATCCGTATTAGGACGTTTGGTGATATTATGATAACCGGTTTTTAGGATGGGAACATGACGGGGAACTGTCTCTTCGGCAACAGCGGTTTCATAGCCTTTGGCGGAAACTACAATTTTTACCTTGTCCTGTTCTTTTGGAGTGATGTGCGATGTGAAAACTGAATCGGGAGAGGCGCTTGAATGGTCATTTTTGTTGTATTGTTCCCATTTCATTTGTTCGACATATTCGTCGTTGATGTATAAATCTACTTTGGCATGAGGAAGTTTAACGTAAGGGGTACTTTCGGGATAGAACCAGGTGCGTGTGACACTGGCCATGATGACATTATCCGGTGAAATGGCACAGTTTATGACTATTTTGGGTTGTGTACGGTATTTATCCAAGTCTATTTCTTTGTAGCAACTGCTTAATGACAAACTGAGAAGTAAAAGAATGAATGTATAATATTTCTGTTTCATGATAATGTTAAAATTTATAAGTGTACGATACGGATGGTATTATTGGTATAAGCCGGAGAGTTTCAAAATAGCAATCTGATTTATTTTCCGGGTAGTAACCCGATCCCATTGGATTCTGGGTCCAGAATCTTTTGTATATACCTACAGGCGCCATATAACAATAAGCATTATAGATACTGATGTTCCATATACCGGTTCTACCTTTCTTTAGTGAACGATAAATGTTGATACCTAAATCCAGACGGTGGTAGGCCGGCAGACGAAAATTATTTCGGGTGGTGTAATATCCGACTCCTTCATCCGGATGGAAGTGAGGGAGCAGTGGCTGTCCCGGGTAGATATTCCCGGTTTGTGGGCTTTGTACCTGTCCCAGAATTTGCTGATTTTCAAAAGATACGGTCACTCTATTTCCCGTCATATAGGTCCACGATGCGTTCAGTTCGACCTTTTTGTTTATTTGCCAGTTGGCTACAATGTTTAATTTATGGCGATTGTCAAATTTGGCCGGAAAAGATTTTCCATGATTGATTTCGTCGAATTGGCGGTTATTCCAGCTTAGAGCGTAACCGATGTAGCCGGTTATTTTCCCCGTTTCTTTTCGGGCAAAAAGTTCTATACCATACGTGTTACCTTTACCGGCAGTGAATTTGTTTTCCCATTCGGCAAAGGAAGACAGGTAGTTGTAACCGTCTTTATAGTCTAAAATATGGTTCAACCATTTATAATATCCTTCGGCAGAAAAAGCATAATTCTTATTTGGAGTGTAATAAACTCCTGCGGAAAGTTGGTCGCTACACAAGGGTTTGAATTTATTATTTACGGGCATCCATGTATCCGTAGGTAAATTGATGTAACTTTCGCTGATCTGATGTACATATTGATTCATTCTGGCATATGATGCTTTTATGCTCCATTGGGGGGCAACATGGAATGCGGTACTTATGCGTGGCTCTAAATTGGTGTATGTTTTATTGTTTATTTTGTATAGGCTGAAACGCAGACCGGTGTTTAAACGGATTGCATTGTTGAGTTTCCATTCGTCTTCGGCATAAATTCCTAATTCGTGTGCATGGAGTTGCTGATTCCGATTGTCTCTGTTGAGGGTTGCATCG
>NZ_HF991081.1:0-10919 GCF_000432295.1 Bacteroides sp. CAG:189 | reverse complement strand
CGGACGGAGCTATATTCTGGTCGGAAACGGTGATAGATATACTGGCTCCCGAAGCGGATGTGCTGGTTGGTTGTCGGTAGATAATTAAAATCGGTTCGTAGACTGATATCATCTATTCCATTTAGGCTGGATGTTTGGTAATAGGTTTGTTTTTCGTCATTCTGTTCCTTAAGATTTCTTTGAAGTTTGGAGGCGTAATGGGTGTAGGCAACGTTGATGTTGCTGTAAAATCTGGAATTGAATGAATGTGACCATCCGGCAAATCCCATGACATTTCCCCAGCGTAATCGGCTGATATCTTCTTCTTTGTCATTTTCGTCTGTACTTTTACTTCCTCCTTTGAGATAATCACGACCAAAATAAATACCGGCAAAGGCGTGGCTGTGAGAGTTGAAATGGTGTGTGAGTTTTAAGTTGAGATCAGTAAAGGCATAGCGGGCTATGGTTTTATCTGCTCCGTCCTGTTTGGTTGCATTCATGATTGCCAATGCCGGAGCCGATAGTATATCAAACCAGGTGCGTCGTAGATTTAAATTGAAAGAAGTTTTATCTTTAATAAGGGGACCTTCCAGATTGAAGCTGCCAGAGGTGAGTCCCAACATGATGTTACCGTGGTGTTCTCTTAAATTTCCGTCTTTAGTCCGGATGTCGACTACGCTGGAAAGTCTGCCTCCGTAGCGTGCAGGAAAGGCTGACTTATAGAAATCTGTACTTTCTATCGCTTCGACATTGAATCCGGAGAAGAGTCCTGCCGCATGGTTCACTTGATAGAGTGGATTTCCTTCTAATAGATAGAGATTTTCGTCGTTATTGCCGCCTCGTACATACATATCGGCAAATCCGGCTATTCCGGGCGATACTCCCGGCTGTGTTTGTATTATCTTTATAATATCGGCCTCTCCGAAAAGAACAGGGGTACTTTTAATATTTTCATAGCCGAATCGGGCTTGTCCCATTTGTGGGTTTAGCAATAAGTTTTTTTGCAAAGACGTTGCACTGATAACGACCTCTTGCAGATGCTGAATACTGTCGAATTGTAATCCGTTGGTAGCAACTTCATGTATGTTTGTCCGTTTCAGAATGATAAAATGTCCTTCTTGCTTGTAGCTGATAGACAGAAGCACACACAGTTTACGCATACATTCGGAAAATGGAGTCCGGTAAAAAGAAATATTAATTTGTGGCATATTTTTTAGCAGGGAAGATTCATAAGTGAAAGTAACCCCGGCCTGCTCTTCCAACAAGGGTAACAACTTTTGCAGGCTGGCGTTGGCAACTTCCAGACTGATGAGCGGTTCGCCGGATGGTGCTGCTTTCACCTTTGCCGTAGGCAAGAGGCTCAGCAGCACGATCAACAGAAATTTGAAACAGATAACAGATTCTTTCATTGTTGTATGGTGATAGTTAGGTTCGTGTCGAGTGTTTGGTTGATAATATAAAGTATGTCTGAAATCTCCATTGTGTCGAAAGTTGCCGTTAGTTTCAGATTTTGTGGAGGTATATTTTTTAGTTTTATTTGATAGAGTTTTTCCAAATCTGCCACTACTTCTCGCAACGGGGTGTTTTGATAAACGAGTCGGTGGGTTTTCCAGGCCAGTTCGTTCAGATGATCTTTTGCGGAGACTTGAATTTGTCCGTTTTCCCGGTTTACTATGGCCCGCATATTCTGTGTAAGGTCTGTACACTGCCTTGAAGTGCTGAAGCGGACTTTCCCGGAAACAATCCATGTCACTGTGCTGTCTTTAGTGGAAACCACTTGGAATTGTGTTCCTAATACTTGTATATCAGCTAAGGGGGTATTGATATGAAAAGGGACATTTTTGAGGTGATTCACATTAAAAAATGCTTTTCCGGCTAATTCTATATATCGTTCCTTTTTACCGAAAGACAAACGGTCGTATCGGATGGAACTTCCCGGAGATAGAGTTATGGCGCTATGATCCGGTAAAACGATTTCCTGCTTTTCAGCTTGTGCAGCAATTATGATCCAGTCTGCCTGTGTTTTCATCCGGTGGTAACCTATCCCTGCAATAATTCCGGTAAGGATAGCCGCTGCTATACCGATGCGGTATATCGGGATACGGCGTTTGGAGGAAGGTTGTTTGTGGATGGCTCTGGTAATCTTTTTCCATGCTGCTGAAGTGTCGGCCTTTCCTTCACTGTAGAAACGACTTATGAACCGGATACTCTCTTCTTCCGGTGTGGGGTATTTAGGATTCTTTTCCATGTTTTGAAAGTTTGTCTTTTATTAGTAAGACATGTTTTTAGGAAAATCCCCCCATCATTTCCTTTGTTTTTTTATGAGAAAAAGAAAAAATAAACTTTGATTGCTGTATTTCGTAAGGTTTTAATGGCCTTACTGATCTGGTGTTCGACGGTTTTGATCGATATTCCCAACTCATCGGCTATTTCTTTATAAGTGAGTCCGTCACGTTTTGATAGCAAGAAAATACGTTTTCGAGCTTTAGGCAGTCTGTCAATGGCTGTCCATAATTGTGCATCCCGTTCTGAACGGATGATTCGTTCTTCTTCGCTGATATCTTCCATTTCGTTTTCTTGAATCGTACTTTTCTGAGGGGAATGGATAACACGGGTCAGACTGCCATTTCGAACTACTGTATACAAATAAGCTTTCAAATTATCAATAGCCATTCCGCCGGACAATCTTTCCCATATATCTATAAATGATTGTTGTACAATATCTTCTGCGTCATCTATGTTTTCCGTATAACGCAAAGCATACATGGTGAGTGGACGATAATGGCATCGGAAAATTGTTTCAAATTCTGAGATGTCTGTCATTTTTTATTTAGAGTTTCGTTAGTTTGGATGCAAAAGTAAGAATACTTTTCAGTAAAACAAATGATCAGTGAGAATTGTGTTTTGTAAAATACCATATAAAAAAAGCAGAGAACCGGTAAATGATTCTCTGCTTTGTTCATATAATAAGGTAGTGTATTTTACATGGCAGTCTGCTTTGAAAGCAGTTTTTGAAGTTGGCCATTCAAGGTTTGGCACATGGTTCCATTTCCCATTGCATGATAACGTTTGATACGGTACTGCAACATCATAATCTTTTCATTTGAATTCTTTTTCATAATCTTCATCTTTTTTTGCTCTCCACGTTTTGAAGAGCGGGTTTTACATCTTGTTTTCTTTAATAACGTTGCAAAGATACAAAAAGTTCACGAAAATATGTTCTACAACATAAAAAATATGCTTTTGAGACTCTTTTCTCTCGAAAGAGTGTGTATGTCCGGATGAATATTACAAATATATTACATAACTTTGTGGCAGATCAATTACCTGAAATATGCTGAAACGAATTCCTCACACCTACACGATCATCTCTTCTGTGATATTACTTTGTGCTGTATTGTCTTGGATTATTCCTGCCGGAGAATATATGCGTCAGACGGTGGAGATCAATGGAGTGCCGCGTACCGTGATTGTCGACCACTCTTTTCATCCGGTAGAACAGGCTCCGCAGACTTGGCAGGTGTTCAGTGCTTTGCTGGATGGCTTTGAACGCCAGGCCGGCATCATCGCTTTTCTTTTAATCATGGGAGGAGCTTTTCAGATTATGAATAGCAGCCGGGCCATTGATGCCGGAATATTCTCTTTTTTAGGATTCACGAAAGGGCTCGAGAGGTATCGGTTTATTAAGATGCTGGGAGTCAATAATGTGGTAATCTCTTTGATTATCATATTGTTCAGCCTTTTTGGAGCAGTGTTCGGTATGAGTGAGGAAACGCTGGCATTCGTTATTATCATTGTGCCGTTGGCTATTTCTATGGGTTATGATTCTATTACGGGGCTTTGTATGGTTTATGTGGCGGCCCATGTAGGTTTTTCCGGTGCTGTACTCAATCCTTTTACGATAGGTATTGCTCAGGGACTTTCCGATTTACCCCTGTTCTCGGGCTTTGAATATCGTATGTTTTGCTGGGTGGTGCTCACTGTCCTACTTATAGCTTGTGTGCTCCGTTATGCCTCTGTCATTAAAAGGAATCCGGAGAAGTCGCCGATGTATCGTGCCGATGCTTATTGGAGAAAAAGAGGAGAAGGGATGTCGGAACAGATTGCTTATGCTACCACACGTTCGGCGTATATAGTCTATGTATTGGTATTGATGGCATTGGTTGTATTTTCTGTTTGTTATCCTCAAAGTACGTTTGTGTTAGGAGAATCGTCCGTCAGTTGGTATGCTGTTCCTTTTCTTACTGTGTTGTATGCTGTTTTCGGTTGGTTAGGGTTGCGTAAATCCAATCATTTTTTTATTCTTGTCCTGCTTGCTTTTACTATTCTGTATTTGATTGTCGGTGTAATGGGGCATGGTTGGTATCTGCCCGAGATTTCCGCTATCTTTTTGGCGATGGGGATACTTTCCGGTTTTGCCAACAGCGAACAGACGGATACGATTATCAAGCAGTTTCTGGACGGGGCAAAGGATATGCTTTCGGCTGCCATAGTAGTCGGCCTTGCCGGTGGGATTATTCAAATATTACAAGACGGTCGTATTATCGATCCTATTCTTCATTCGCTCGCTTCGTTGATGGGAGAGGCCGGGAGATTTGTTTCGTTGGGGGTAATGTATTTCATACAGACATTGATAAATCTGATTATACCTTCCGGTTCCGCCAAAGCGGCATTGACCATGCCTATCATGGCGCCATTCTCCGATGTAATCGGCCTTTCGCGGCAAGCTACGGTGATGGCCTATCAGTTTGGAGATGGCTTTACGAATATGATAACACCTACTTCCGCCGTGCTGATGGGGGCATTGGGAATAGCCCGCATACCTTATGAAATATGGGTGAAATGGTTCTGGAAATTGTTATTACTGTTTATTATATTGGGGTTGGTATTGTTGATCCCTACCGTACTGTTCCCTTTGAATGGATTTTGATTATACCTTATTTATATTGAATCGTATGAAAACATCGGGTCGTTATTTTCTATATTCACTATTGTTTTTTATGTTTCTTTCGTGTACGGAAGAGCATTTTTTGAAGGACGAGGCTTATCGTAACCAAGTACAGGCTGACTTTGCAATGAAGCAGTTGCAACTTCCATACGGCGATCTGTTCGGTGTTTTCCGGGATTCCACGCTTACTGCCGTAGAGCGCGAAGCATTGATGTTCCTTTATGCCTATATGCCTATTGGTGATATTACCGACTATTCGGGAGATTATTATTTGGAGAATATACGTCTGACTGAACAGGCACAGCGTGAGATGCCTTGGGGAAAAACGATTCCCGAAGATGTATTCCGGCATTTTGTACTTCCAATCCGGGTGAATAATGAGAATCTGGATGATTCCCGCCGGGTATTTTATAATGAATTGAAGGAGCGTGTCAAGTATCTTTCCATGCGGGATGCCATTCTGGAGGTAAATCACTGGTGTCATGAAAAGGTGGTTTACCGTCCGAGCGATGCTCGTACCAGCTCGCCGCTTGCTTCCGTTAAGACGGCTTATGGCCGTTGTGGTGAGGAGTCTACCTTTACCGTTGCCGCCCTTCGTTCTGTAGGTATTCCTGCCCGTCAGGTATACACTCCCCGTTGGGCACATACCGATGACAATCATGCTTGGGTAGAAGCCTGGGCAGATGACAAATGGTATTTCTTTGGAGCTTGTGAGCCGGAGCCGGTATTGAATTTAGGATGGTTTAATGCCCCTGCGAGTCGTGGTATGTTGATGCATACTAAAGTCTTTGGACGTTATAAAGGTGCGGAAGAAATCATGTATGAAACTCCCAATTATACGGAAATCAATGTCATAGAAAACTATGCTCCTACGGCGAAAGCGGTTATCACGGTTGCCGATGCGGGTGGTAATCCTGTGGAGGGGGCGAAAGTGGAGTTTAAAGTGTATAACTATGCCGAGTTTTATTCCGTAGCAACGAAGTATACCGATACTTCCGGACAGGCTTCATTGACGGCTGGAAAGGGGGATATGCTTGTGTGGGCTTCTAAGGGAGAGGTTTTCGGTTTTGGCAAGTTGTCTTTTGGAAAAGAAAAAGAACTGACACTTGTATTGGATAAGAAACCGGGCGATGTGTATTCGTTGGACTTGGATATTGTTCCTCCTGCCGAAGAAACCCGATTGCCCGAAGTGACTCCGGAGCAACGTGCCGAAAACAATCGTCGTATGGCACAGGAAGACTCTATTCGCAATGCCTACGTTTCTACTTTTATCACTGAAGCAGAGGCCGGAGCTTTTGCCCGGGAATATGCCATGAATCCCCAGACGGTTATCCGGTTGTTGCTTGCGTCGAGAGGCAATTACCGGACTTTGACCGATTTCCTCACAGTTGCTGCCAAAGAGGGAAAGGCTGATCTTGCCCTTAGACTGCTTGGTGTTATCTCTGACAAAGATTTACGTGATATATCTCTGGAAGTATTGTTGGATCATTTTCATTATTCTACAGTTGCTTCTGGTGGAGATTATTACTATTCGTCTGTTCTCAATCCACGCGTGGGCAATGAGATGCTGACTCCGTATAAGCAGTTTTTTCAAGAGGCAGTGCCGGCTGCCGATGCAGAAAGCTATCGTAAGAATCCGCAATTGTTGGTAGCCTGGTGCAAAAAAAATATTGGTATTGACAATGAGTTGAACTCGCAACGCATTCCCATGTCTCCTGTTGGTGTATGGAGAGCTTCCGTAGCTGACGAGAGATCCAGGGATATCTTTTTTGTGGCTTTGGCACGTGCTTTGGGCATTCCTGCCTGGATAGATGAGGTGACAGGGAAGGTTCAATATCAGGATTTGACTGACGGGCGGTTGAAAAATGGCAAGACATACGATGTGGATTTCGAAGCAACAGAGCAACTTTGGGCACCTTCGGCGATTGTAAGGGCCAATTATCGTCCTATCCGTTCGCTTGACAATCCTAAATACTATTCTCATTTTACGTTGTCCCGGTTTGAAGAGGGGACTTTCCGCTTATTGAATTATGATGAAGGTACTACCTCTTGGGAACAATTATTGAAAAATGGCACACGGCTGGATACCGGTTATTATATGCTTACCACCGGAACGCGTCTGGCTAATGGGGGTGTACTTGCCAATCTTTCTTTTTTTAATGTAGAAAAAGATCATAATGCTACGGTGGATTTGGTTATGCGTGAGAGTGAAACCCAAGTACAGGTAATTGGTAGTTTTAATTCAGAGTCACTTTTTCGTCCGGTAGGCGATCACAATCAGATGCAAAGTATTCTGCAAGCTTGTGGTCGTGGCTATTTTGTAGTGGGTATACTGTCTGCCGGACAGGAACCTGCCAATCATGCTTTAAAAGATATGGCAGCGTTGGGCAAGGATTTTGAGAAATGGGGACGTAAGATAGTATTGCTTTTCCCGGATGAAGAACAATACAAGAAGTTTCAGCCGACGGAATTTCCGGGATTGCCTTCCACTATAATCTATGGCATAGATACAGATGGCAATATTCAGAAGCAGATAACGGAATCGATGAAATTATCAAGTTCCGCAGCGCTTCCGGTATTTATCATTGCCGATACTTTCAACAGGGTGGTTTTTGTATCCCAAGGATATACAATCGGTCTGGGCGAACAGTTGATGAAAGTTGTGCATGGCTTGTGAGGGTATAAAGTGTAGTTCATTATATGGAGTGATTCCCTCTTATCGCCAATCATTTATCGCCAATTCTGCAATCGTATTTCTGACTCTTTCTGCTGTTGTTATCTGACGGGAATATTCATCGATTTGTACGGTTCCTCCCATAGAGACGGTGGGGTTACGATATTGCATCTCGCTTATTCTTTTTTCTCTTGCCGAGAAATGGAATTCTTCGATACCTGTTTGCGAAGCGATATGAGCAATGTTTTCTTCGTTTACTCCGCAGCCGGCCAACAGAATGATTCTTCCGTCAGCTTGTGCATGGAGTTCTTTTAGTAAAGGGATACCGGCTTTTGCTGTTGCCTGTTGGCCGGAAGTCAATATCCGGTCGCATCCTAAGTCTATAATTTCTTCCATTGCTTTTTGTGGATTGCGACAGACGTCGAATGCACGGTGAAAAGTTACAGACAATCCTTCGGCGGCTTTCATCAGCTCTTTCATTACCGGCATGTTTATGTCTCCCGTTGCCGTGAGACATCCCAAAACAATTCCGTCAACTCCCGTTTTACGAGCCATTTCTATGTCTGCTGACATTGTTTTTATTTCGATAGGTGAATATAAAAAGTCACCTCCCCGAGGGCGAATAATCACATGGAGTTTTATATCAAGAACTTCTCTTGCAACGGCTATTTCTCCATAAGACGGAGTGGTACCTCCTTCCGGTATGCCTGCGCATAGCTCTACACGGTCGGCTCCCCCTGCTTGTGCGGCAAGACAACTTTCTATTGAGTTGGCACATATCTCAAACTGGTATTTGCTCATCCTATAAAACGGTATTAAAAAAGGGCGAATTGCTTCGCCCCTTATCTTGATGATTTTTCTTCTTGATCTTATTATTTAGCAAAGCTTACTGCACGTGTTTCACGGATTACGGTAATCTTCACCTGGCCCGGATAAGTCATTTCATCCTGTATCTTTTGAGCGATTTCGCCCGACAGGCTTTCCGTTTGCTTATCATCTATCTTGTCTGCACCTACGATAACGCGCAACTCACGTCCGGCTTGGATGGCATAAGTTTTTGTTACGCCCGGATAAGACATGGCCAACTGCTCCAGATCGTTCAGACGCTTGATATACGCTTCTACGATTTCGCGGCGTGCTCCCGGACGTGCTCCGGAGATAGCATCACATACCTGTACGATAGGAGCGAGAAGACTTGTCATTTCCGTTTCGTCATGGTGGGCACCGATGGCATTGCAGATATCCGGCTTTTCTTTGAATTTCTCTGCCAGCTTCATACCCAATAATGCGTGCGGCAATTCCGGTTCCTCATCAGGCACTTTACCAATATCGTGCAACAGTCCGGCGCGTTTTGCCTTTTTCGGATTCAAACCTAATTCCGATGCCATCACAGCACAGAGATTGGCCGTTTCACGAGCATGTTGCAACAGGTTCTGGCCATAGGAAGAGCGGTATTTCATCTTACCGATGATACGAATCAGTTCCGGATGCAATCCGTGAATGCCCAAGTCGATGGTAGTACGTTTACCGGTTTCTATGATTTCTTCTTCTACTTGTTTGCGCACTTTGGCTACCACTTCCTCAATACGTGCCGGGTGAATACGTCCGTCTGTTACCAATTGATGCAAGGCCAGACGAGCCACTTCGCGACGTACAGGATCGAATGCGGAAAGAACGATTGCTTCCGGAGTATCGTCTACAACGATTTCTACACCGGTAGCCGCTTCCAGAGCACGGATATTACGGCCTTCACGACCGATGATGCGTCCTTTGATTTCGTCGGACTCAATATGGAATACGGTTACGGAATTTTCAATAGCTGTCTCTGTCGCTACTCTTTGGATCGATTGTATTACGATTCGTTTGGCTTCTTTGCTGGCCGTCAGTTTCGCATCGTCCATGATATCGTTGATGTACGACTGTGCCTGTGTCTTGGCTTCCTCTTTCAATGATTCTACCAGGCGTTCTTTCGCTTCTTCGGCAGATAAACCGGAGATTGTTTCCAGTTTTTCTATCTCCTGCTGTTGCAGTTTGTCCAGTTCTTCTTTCTTTCTGTCAACGATTCCCAATTGGGCTTCAAGATTTTCTCTTACGGCATCAGCTTCCGCCTTTTTGCGTTGAATCTCTTCCTGGCGCTGGCTTAATACCATTTCGCGTTGTTTCAGTTTGTTTTCAGCTTGCTGAATTTTCTGGTTACGCTGGGCTACCTCTTTTTCCAGATCTGCTTTCTTATTGAGGAATTTTTCCTTAACCTCCAGCAATTTGTTTTTCTTGATTACTTCTGCTTCTGTCTCCGCTTCTTTGAGGATATTGTCGTATCTGGCTTTCAGTCCGTATTTAAATAATACGTATGACAATATGCCACCTACGATGAAGCAAGCAATGGATGCTACTATTGTTACTAACATTGTAATTTAATTTAAGTATAAATAAAAACGCACCGCCAAATATGCGGAAAAACCTCCTTCCGTATATTTTGCAGTGCGTGGATTTTCTATTCCCCACCGACAAAAGCAATGATTCTACTCCTTTTTGAAGTGTTCTTCAAGTGTTTTCGTCAGTTCTGTTATTTTTTCGGTATAAGGTGTCGTGTCGTTACGTTGTTTTTCGAGCAAACTTTCCAATGAAAAGCGATAGGCGATCATTGTCATAATCCTTTCTTTCTCTACGTTAGGCCACTTCTCCCTATATTCTTTTAAAATATCGTTTACCTGTTGTGCGGCCTTTCTTACTATCTCCTCATCCTCCGGTTTGATCCAGACCGGATAAGTAGCATCGGCCATCGACAGATTTATTTTCCATTTATCGTCCATACATCTCCATTATTTATTCATTTAATAAAGCGATGCACTTATCGACTTCACGCACTAATTTAGACAATCGCAGCTTTGTCTCTTTTACATCGCTGCCGTTAAGGCTGATTGTCGTTGCTGTTTTTAGGTTTGTGTAGCTTGTTTCCAGTTCTTTGTACTCAGCCAATACCTTTTCGTTTTGTTCCTTCTCTGCTTTGAGAAGTTCCTTAAGTTCAGCATTTTCACGCTTTAATTCATCGTGAAGATAGATTAAATGCCGTAGTCTTGCTTCAAAGGTACTTAATAGCTTTTTTTCTTCTTCTGTCATTACTACACCAAAATTGTACACAAAAATACGATTAAGTTTGGTATTACAAAAACTTTGCAGCAGAAATTGCGTGTTTTACTTGAAAATTGCTATTGAAGGAATAGATGAGAACATTATTAAGCTGGAATGAAGGATATACTTTTAAATTGTATTCCTCTAATTTCTTTATGTTGATCACTGTAGTGTACTGAATAAGTT
>NZ_HF991080.1:0-18987 GCF_000432295.1 Bacteroides sp. CAG:189 | reverse complement strand
TCTAAAAGCATGGATTGGATTTGTTTTTTTCAGAAATCAAAAAAAAGTAGGGAAGCTGTCCTACCGGCCGGGTTTCGATTGTAATATCCATGAGTTGAATTTCTCCTGTAGAGTTATGAATCTCTTAATTTTATCTCCAATTTGGCTGTTTATTAACAAATTTATTTTATACTTGCAGTTGTATCTGCCAATAATATGGTAATTTAGCACTTTGTGAATGGGGTTAAAAAAGCGAGAAACTAATAAAAAAGAGGCCTCTCCCCAGCCCTCTCCGTGGGAGAGGGAGCTAAGTTAGTTTTGTAACTAATTAATAGACAATAGTATCTGTACCCCCTCTCCCACGGAGAGGGTTGGGGAGAGGCTTCTAAATAATTTAGAAATAGATGGAATATCAAGATTCGGAATTATTCTTTCGTTACTGTAAAGGCTTGTGTACGGAGGCTGAGAAAGAGAAAGTAGAGGTTTGGCTGAATGAGTCGGAAGAGCACCGGAAACTTTTTCATGATCTTCAGAATGCATTGGCTTTGGGAGATGATATAAAGGCAATGGAAGCAATCGATGTGAAAGCTGCTTATCAGAGAACTCGAAAAGGGATCAGGAAGAAACGGAATAGGCAAATCAGAACTCGACTGATTAAATATGCCGCTTTCTTGACTTTACCACTGTTCTTATCATCTGTCATATTGGGATATTTATATTTCAATGAGCCGGAGGAAAAAGTGCAATATGTAGATATTACAGCTTCTGTCGGTTCTGTTGTCCGCTATGAATTGCCGGATAATTCGGTTGTTTGGCTGAATTCCGGAAGTACGCTTCGTTATCCTACCGTGTTCCGGGGAGAGGGACGTGAAGTCGATTTGCAAGGTGAGGCTTATTTTGATGTACAAACCGACAAGGAACATCCCTTTTATGTGAATACTCCTTCGGGGATACGTGTATACGTTTATGGCACCCGTTTTAATGTTAGTGCTTATGAAAGTGAAGACTATGTTGAGACGGTCTTGGAGTCCGGCCATGTAAGCGTGTTTATGCCGGTTTACGGGACTTCCGAGACCTTGAATCCGGGTGAACGCCTGCTTTTTGATAAAAAAGCGTTGCAGTTTATGAAATCTAAGGTAGACGTCTCTGAAAAAACGGCCTGGAAGGATGGTAAACTGATTTTTAGAAATACTTCTTTGGATGAGATGCTGAAAAGATTGTCCCGGCATTTTAATGTCGATATTCATTTCAATAATAAATCGGGCAAGAATTACACATTTCGGGCCACATTCAGGAATGAATCGTTGTTTCAGATACTTGATTATTTGAGTAAATCGGTGTCGATGAAATGGAATGTGGAGGATCCTGTACAGTTATCCGACGGAACATTTACCAAGAGAAAGGTAATTGTAGATTTGTATTAAAAGTTTTGTGAGTGCTTGTTGCCGGGAGGTAATAGGCACTTTCTTTTTTCACTTTATCTTTATTTTACGCTTGGATGTTCTTTTCTAATCATTAGTCTCTCTATTTTGTTTAAACTTATGGACGACCGTTTGTTTTCTCTACGGGAAACGGCCCGAAACTCGTAGAGAATCGGGTTGTTCCTCGTAGAGTTTCGACCCGTTTCCCGTAGAGAAAAAATAGTGTTATATAATTGCTTGATATATAGCTTTTTATAGGGTTTGCTGTTTGTCATTTATTTTTGGTGTTTCAGAACCCTGTTATATCTTTCAGCTCTTGATATTATGTATCTGAAATGGGTGTGATTTACGGATATTATCGTATGATTTCTCTATGCACTTCTTCCCCTTTTTTATAGATCGTTGTAATAAAAAATATTTGTTTATTGTCTTTGTGCATTTGAAGTTTGTCTTTTTAAATTATGGATACTTTATTGATCGTATTTGAGAGAATGTTGATATTGGTTTTATCAATAGTTTCTTATTTTTGTGACGATCAAGGTGATCTTTGCTGTTTGTGAAAAAACATTGATCGGTTTATGTCTATCGGAATATAATTTTTGTACTTTTACAAAAATATTAAATGAGGATGCCAAAGATTGTTCTTGATGTATCATGAACAGAATCTGATAAAAGGAATAAACGTTAAACCGAATTATAAATTACTGATAACAATGAGATTAAAATTCATTTTGAATTTATGGATGTTCTTGTTTCTGAGTACGAATCTGTTTTCCCAGAAGACGGCTGTAAAAGTGGCTTGTATAGGAAACAGTATAACTTATGGAGTATTCATTGCCAATCGCGATCAAAACTCTTATCCGGCACAACTGCAAGCTTATTTAGGTGATGGTTATGAGGTCAGAAATTATGGGGTATCGGGCAGAACCCTTCTTACTCAAGGAGATTATCCTTATGTTAAAACGAAAGAGTACATTGAATCACAAAATTTTCAACCGGATATTGTATTGATAAAATTGGGAACTAATGATACGAAGCCGCAAAATTGGAAATATAAAGATGAGTTCATGGCGGATTATCAACATCTGATAGATAGTTATAAGGCTTTGAATTCTCATCCACGAATTATATTACTGACTCCTATACGTTGTTTCTTGCCGGAAGGATCTTCGATCAATGCAGCATTAATAGAGAATCTTCTATGAAATAAGGTTCCCAATAAAGCAAACGCGCCAACCGGAAATATACCGTATTGGCACATATGCTTTCTTTAGGAAATCAGTTTATGATACTGACAGTGGATATCATCCCGAATGTCCGGTTATCATTCAAACTCCATACAATTTCTCCTTTATGGTTTATTTCGAAAAGCTGCGGACTGTTTGCTTCGTTGGCATCATGACTGTGCCCTTGCCAATTGCAGATGTAAAGGCTTCCATCGGAGCCTTTGCATAAGCCGGCAGTGAAGAAGAGACGGACTCCTTTAATATCGTTCTCGCTATACCGGCGGATGACTTGACGGCTATCCGGATTGACTTCTACCAATGCGTGTCCGTCACCGCAGGCTATCCAGTAATTTCCGTTAACTGATTCCAAGGTTGTGAAAGGAGTACCTTCTGTTTTTAAAGTGCTGATCAGTTTACCGTCCGGAGATATTTCCCGCACTTCGGAAGTGGATATAAGCGGGATAAGATAGTTTCCACGTGGATTTTTATTCAATTGGCGGAACTGGGAGTGGGGATGGTCGATCCCTGTTTCGTATTCTGTACGCGATAGAATTTTACCTTTCGGGCTTACTTCCATGATCACAGCCGGATGTCCTGTCCATGCCAACAGATAATTGCCGTCGGATAGTACACGGGCTGTTTGCATCTCACATCCGTCCGGTACGGTGATATTCCATATTTCCTGATGGTTGCGGTTGATCGTTTTGGCACCCTTGCCGTAGGAGAACAAGATGTTGCCGTCCGGTGTAGCGGCTACTGAATTGCACTCCCATCCTTCTTGTAGGGGATGTTCCCACTCTATTTGCTTCGATTCTTTGTCTATGATGACAATCTTATTCCAACCGGAACCACCTAACAGTAGTTTTTCCGTTTTATTCTGTCCGGAAGTATTGGAAATAAGAAAAAGGATGAAATATAAAAATATAGATATTTTCTTCATCATGCATGTGTGTTAATAGAAAATTGGGAACCTGTCTGACTTGGTTCCCAATTCTGAATCTTTCGTTATTTAGATAAATCCTGGAACATTTCAAAACCCTGTTCCGGAGTAAGTCCGTCGTGTACCACGGCATGTACTGCTTGAATCATGGCAGCAGGAGATTCGCTTTGGAATACGTTGCGTCCCATGTCTACACCGGCAGCGCCATCGTTAATAGCGTGATAGCAAAGTTCGAGAGCTTCTTTCTCCGGAAGTTTCTTACCACCTGCAATAACGACCGGAACCGGACAAGCGGCTGCTACTTTTTCAAAACCGTCGCAATAGTAGGTCTTTACGATATTAGCACCGTTTTCGGCACAGATACGTGAAGCCAGTCCGAAATAACGGGCATCACGCGCCATTTGTTTCCCTACTGCCGTTACTCCCATTACGGGAATATTGTAACGGCTTGCTTTGTCGACTGCTTTGTACAGGTTGGCTACTGTTTTTGCTTCGTGGGCCTCATCACCGATGGCCAGCATGACAGCCATAGCCGATACATTCATGCGAACAGCATCTTCGATATCGATTAATACATTGTCGTTCAAATCAGTCAGAATAGAGGTGCCCGCATCAGAACGCAGACAGATAGGTGTCTTTGTGTTAGCCGGGATAACGGATTGCAGGATACCTCGGGTACACATCAGGCAGTCTGCATATTCCATTAACGGAACAATTGTCAGGTCGATACGTTCCAGACCGGAAGTAGGGCCCATGATGAATCCGTGGTCGCAAGCCAACATAACGGATTTACCTGTTTTCGGGTTGAAGATGCGTGATAAACGGTCTTTCATACCCCATGATGCATTTTCTGCACCTTTCACATGAAAATGTTGTTGTTGAGCGGCGATATTCAAACCGAAGTTTGAGCCTTCTCTTAAATCGTCTAAATCTGCCATTTTATTTTGTTATTATTGAATGATAATTTAGTAGTAAGTAGTTAAGTAGTAAGTAGTCAAGTAGTAAGTAGTTAAGTAGAATAGATTTGCATCTGAAGTTTATACTTAATGATTTAATTATCTACTACTGTTGCTTGCTACATGCAATTTTATTACTTGCTTTTTTATACTTGACTATCTACTACTTACTACTTGACTACTTAACTACTTGACTACTAAATAAATTACTTTTCTTTAGCTGCTTCTGCAAAGGAAGCGAACATACAACTCCAGGAAGCGGCACCGCTATCCATGTAGCCGATGGAACGTTCTCCATAATTACGGGCACGTCCGAAATTTGCTTTCAGATTGATGGTGGACTGGGCACCGGCCAATGCTGCTTCGGCTCCTGCGTTCAAGACGTCCTTGATATCTTCGGAAAGGCAATTCTGAATAGCTTCGACAGCGGGTATCAGAGCATCCATCATTGTTTTGTCACCTTTCTGGGCTTTGGTTTGCTTCTGCACATTGGCAAGACCTCCGGCAAACATCGCTTTTACGGCATTGGTATCTAACTCGGTACCACTTGCATGGTCGCTCATCCCTAAGAAGAAAGCCCCTAATAGCGTGCTGGTCGAGCCGCTTACTTGCATCATGACATCGAATCCCATGTCGTTCAGCATCGTTTTGAACTCTTTCCCTTTTTCGGCCGTGGCAACGATTGCACTCATAGCTGTTACGATGGCTTGTCCATGATCACCGTCACCAATGACGGCATCGAGTTTGGAAAATTCATCCTCGCGTGCTTTAATGTTGGATAAAGCAGTGGCAAGCATTGTTTTAAAATTATCAATGGTCAGTTGTGTCATTTCCTTTGTTGTTTTATTTTCCGATGGTAGTCCAGTAAGGTGCATCGGAACGTTTGTTCTTCAAATAATCGATATGATCTTCATCGAGGATAGCCATGATCATCTGGAAACCGGCTTGCTCCTGTACAGTTAGTATTTCCTGTATGCGGCTGACTACGACTTGCAGTCCGCGGGCTTCCAACTCTTTATAGGCTTTACGGAAGATAATATTCAGTTCCATGTGAGTTGTAGCGCCTACACCATTGATGATGAGCATCATCTTGTCTCCTGCTTTGGGTTTGAGCTGCTGACAGAGCAGGTCTACCATTTCGGCTGCCGTATCATCGGCGGATACAAGCGGTTTTTGGCCGCCACCGCCTTCGCCATGCTGCCCCATACCGATTTCCATAATACCTTCGGGCAGGTCGGTAATGGTTGCCCCATTTTGCGGATGTGTGCAGGAATGCATTGCTACGGCAAGGGTAGCTACCTGATTGTTGTAGCGTTCGCCGATTTCGATAAGTTCGTCCAAAGATTTACCTTCTTCGGCTGCGGCTCCTACTATTTTATATAAAGGGACACAACCGGCCAAACCACGGCGATCATCGGTATTTGCATCGATTCCTGCGCTGATATCGTCATGGGTGACGATTTGTTTCACTTTGATACCCGCCCGTTCTGCTAACTGGCATGCCATGTTGGCACTCATGATATCACCGGAATGATTCAGTACGACCAACAGGATACCGGCTTCACGTTTCATTAACTGCAAGGCCTGAAACAGACGTTGTGCACCGGGAGCTGCGAAGATATCTCCAACTACCGAGCAGTCCAGCATACCTTCGCCTACAAAACCGCTTAACGCCGGTTCGTGGCCGGAGCCGCCTAATGTGACGATAGCTACTTTGCTTTCATCTTTCGGGTGGGTGCGTACTACGATGTTTTCACCTGCGAGTTTTACCTGATCGGCATAGGCTAATGTGTAGCCTTCCAACAATTCGGGAGTTATTTGTTCCGGATCGTTGATGAATTTTGTTTTGATGTCTGACATGGTATTGTCCTCCTTTTTTTGATTAGTTCTTATTTGATTTCCATTATTTCGATCGCAATGCCTTCTTCTTCAATGAAAGCAATCGTGAGATGTTCATCGCAAACAGCCGGACCGAAGATCACCTTTTTCCCTTTCAATTCTTCTTCAAGTGAAGGAACTGTATAAGCAATATGTCCTTGTTTCTGTACGAGTTCGGGCATACAACTGCCTTCTTCGAATTTTAAAAACTCGATTCTGTTCGGACTTTTACTGTAGTCTGTCAGCCATACGCTGAGACCTTCGTTAAAGAAAGCATTTTCTTTTTGTTCGGTTGTGACGATACCTACATGGTTGAATGTTCTCATAATTGATTTGTTTTAAATGGTTATTTTTTCTAAGTGATTGGATTTAGTAGTTAAGTGATTTAGTAGTTAAGTAGTCAAGTAGGATAGATTCCGTGTCTGGGAATTCTATTCTACGATTTGATTGTCTTCTATCTACTTTTTACTGCTTACTGTCTACTCCCTAACTACTCATTATTTATTACTTACTTGACTGTCATTTCACTTACTACTTTATTATTTGCTATACTATTTTCTACTCACTACTTACTACTTAACTACTTGACTACTTGACTACTTATCATACTTCCTCCTCCTTTCCGGATTCTTTTTCCAACTTCTATAAGACAGCATAGCCAGAACAATGATGATTCCGAAAGCTAAGTACAGATATATAAGTATGTTGTTTACATGTTCATTTTGGCCGTAAGAATGCATACCGCTCAAGAAATAGTTAACTCCAAAAAAAGTCATCAGGACGGAAGAAAAGGCGATGACCGATGTGACATTGAATAACCAGAGGGAGTTACAGCGCTTAATCAGATGGAGGTGGGTGACGATGGCATAGATAACCATTGTAATTAATGCCCAAGTCTCTTTAGGATCCCATCCCCAATAACGTCCCCAGGATTCATTGGCCCAGACTGCTCCTAAAAAGGTACCGATGGTCATCAGGGCAAGCCCTACCAGTAGTGACATTTCATTGATGATACTGAGCCCCTTGATACGGTTGACCAACGGATTGTTATCCTCTTTTCCGGCAAAAACAACCATTATCATATTCGTCAGGCCCATTAGGCAACTGATACCGAAGAAACCGTAAGCAGCGACGATGATGGCCACATGAAACATCAACCACGGAGATTTAAGGACAGGAACCAGCGTACTGATTTCCGGGTCCATCCAGTTCAGACCGGATACAAAAAGAATGATCCCGCCGAATAGGGTGGCCAGTGCAAGAGTCAGGGGATTGCGGCGTACAAACAACAAACCGGCAAGGACGGTAGCCCAAGCCACATATACCATAGTCTCATAAGAGTTACTCCAAGGAGCGTATCCACCTATGTACCACCGCATACCCATGCCATACATGTGATAATGAAAAACGATCAGAACCAGAATACCCAATATCCAGATCAGTGTTTTTGTCCAACGTTTTTCCCGGAACTGGAACTGGGCAATGAATGTGAAGATTAGCAATAAACCGCCCAGAACCAGATAGCCGATTTTGCAAGCCCTGAACACATCCATCCGGTTGTATTTTAATTCTGATTGTATCTTTTTAGGACTGATATCGAGTGTCTTGTTCTTGGCTTGCTGATAGGTATTGATCATGCCGGCTACTTCATTAGCCTTTGTCCAATCATTACTTCTCAGCGACTCCTGCACTTCTTCCAGATACCAGTCCATGATGCGGGATACGAACATGGAATCTTTTCCGGCAAAAGCGGACAAGTCATCTCCCGGAGCATACCACTTATGACTGGGGTCATTCTCCAATGGAAAGAGGTTCAACATTTGGCGGTTGATGAGTTGGTGAAAGATATTGATCTGCTCATCCAGTTTCATCAGGTCTTTATCGAAACGCGTGCGTTGGTTCGGCATTTTATTGTAAGCCTCTTCTAACTTTTCTTGCAGTTTGTAGTGACCGTTGTCAAAGAACTGTACGTATGCACATTGTTTGGCAGACAGGTTATAATAACTTGTCAACTCCGGATTGGAAACGGTGATGAAGGGAATTTGCATCCATATATCCGGCATTATCAACAAACTGATCAGGAACTGATCGGAGTTGAGACCGCCGATCTTTTCCGACTTATGCAGTTTCCGCAGTACTTGAGACGAAAAAGTATTGATTGGCATCACTCGCCCGCTATTCGATTGCATCGGTAAGGAACCGAATACTTCGGCATGCCCCGGATTTACCATATATTTTTGTACAATCTCCCATCTCTCGTCTCCCATCTCTCGCCTTCCATCGTTTGCTTGGCTGTTTACGGGGAATGCGAGAATCATCATTAGTAAACATGCGATGATATTTCCGGCATTGTGAAGTTCTTTCAGCCGGCGACTCAGATGCATGAAACGGGAATTCTTGCCGGTAAAACAAAGGAGCAGCCCGATGACCAGCAGAAGATAGCCGGTATAAGTAATGTTGCGTCCTGCCACGTCACGGTTGACGGAGAGGATTGTTCCTTGTTCATCCGGATCATAGGATGCTTGGAAGAACCGGTAACCTTTCACATCCAACACGTTATTCATGAAGATTCGTTCCGGACGGGATTTGCCGTCTACGTGTACAATGACTTCACTTTCATAGGAAGAAGGGCTGGATGAACCGGGGTAACGGGTCAGTGTAAATTTCTTTAGCTCCACTGAAAAAGGGAGGATATGGATGCCGGTCCGGTCGTCGGAGGTCCGGACGGCGATTTGGTTACTTGTTTCTCCTTCACGAAGATGCAGGATACCTTCTTCGCTGAATAAAAAGGAAGTAAGCGCACCGAGCAGGATGATGATAAAAGCAAAATGAACAGTCAGCATACCCCATTTCCGGCTTTTGAGATAGGAACGTTTTATGACGATTGCCAGAAAGTTGATGACTAACAGCAATTGAAGCAGGAAGAATAGGGGAGAGTAGTAGACCATTGTTTTGGCTGTCGGCGTACCGTAATATTTCTCAATGAAAGTAGCGGCAGCCAGGGCAACAGCATAGATAAGTAACAAAACGACCGTTGTTACATAAGAAGAGAGTAATTTATTAAAGGTTACTTTCATTGGGTTGTCAATTGAATAATAAATAAGAGTTTTAATGTACCCACATGCCAATTGGCATATGGGTACATAGGTTTGGTATTGCAACGGTTAGTCTTCTATGATTACACGGAACCCTACATTGAACACCCGTTGATGCGGATAGTAGGCTTTACGGGCATAAGAAGTCGCGAATTTGGGACGCTCTATGTACGAACCGCCCCGTACTACCTTAAACTCGGAAGGTGTTTTCGCCTTTTCGGTATAAGGGTAAGGACGGTAGTCCGAACGTGTCCACTCGGCGATATTTCCATGCATGCTGTACAGACCGAAGGGGTTTGCCTGATAATTCTTGGAATCGACCTGGTTCATGGCTCCATCATTCACACTCTCTTCTTTAGGCAGATAAGAGTAATACTTATACCAATGTGAGTTTTTCGACATCGGTTGCGGGTCAATGCCGCTTACGGCCATCTGGTTACAACTTTCATCCGCCAGATTTTCCAGTTTGCCGAAATCGGTATTGGAATTGCCATACCAGAAATCCGAGTCGCTTCCGGCGCGGCAAGCCCATTCCCATTGTGCCTCTGTCGGTAGTGTGATGTTCAGACCGGTCTTCTCGCTCAGCTGTTTACAGTACTCCATTGCATCATTGTAGCTGACACGGATTACCGGTTGTTTCGGCTCATTGGCCGGGTAACCGAAGTGTACGTGGTCTTTCCATAATTGATCTACATACCGGCTGTCATGATCGGGGAAGATGACATTGTATTGTTCATTGGTAATTTCCACTTCACCCATCCAGAATCCTTTGGCGATTTTTACTTTAGACACAGGACGGTTGTCATCGGCGCCGTTCCAGCTACCCATCGGGAATTCTCCTGCGGGAATACGTACAAATGTGATTTGGATGCCCGGAGCCAATGTCACCTCTTTGCGGGTCTCTTTTTCATCGGCCAGCATGGCTCTGATTGCATCTGCATCGAAAGGCCAGTTTTTCACCTTTATATTCTTTTCTTTCACAGGTGCAGGAGCTTCCGGCATGACAGGAGTTATCTCTCCCTTGCCCTTCAGATAAGCCGCATAGTCTGCAATTTCCTTCTTCCAGTCTACTCCCATGCCATTGGCATATTTGTTGGTAAGCTCTGTACGGCGTTCAATCTGGTCGTAACCCTGGTAGGGGAAATCGGTAATCTTGTTGGCATTGAAATAGCCCTTGTCCGGAGCATTATAATCAATCCAATTGTACAACGTCCGCCACTCTTTATCGGTCAGTTCTACGTTGGCATGTCCTTTTTTAAGGATACGGATCAGTTCACTGGTGTTTGCATGATATTCGTACGGTTGCAAAACAGCCATGTCGGCTTCCGGGCCTTGGCGGTGCACATACGGGTGCAGATTCAGATAAGAAGGGCCGTAGCCGTGTTCATCTTTCTTTCCGGCACGAAGGTCGAATGCTTTTTCACCGTTGTGGCAGGCGATACAGGCACGGTCGAGGATCGGTTGTACTTCCAAGTCGAAAGTGAACGAGCGAACGCCACCTTCGGGTGCTTTGATGGAATGAGCGGCACGTTGAGAAGCAATCACGCGTTTGGGTACGGGGATTTGGTTCTGGTCTTCGTGGCATCCGATACAGGATACGATCTCACCCGGTTGTCCGGTCAGCCAGCTACGCATCCATTGGATGGCGGCACCGTCTTTGTCGACCGGTTGTATGGATATAGGCGTATTGGCCGGTATCTTGAAAATCACCGAACCGTCTTCTTCCACGGGCACGGTTCCCAACTGGCGCTTGATATCCCATCCGCTTTGAATCCCGTGCCAGTTGTGGTCGGATACGGTTTTCAGATAGGCGTATTCGTAGGCATGCAGACGGAGTTCTTTCACGGTTCCGCGAGGTACGTCACGCAGGCCTTCTCCTTCGTAAATGTCCTGGATAAATACGGTTGCTTCCTTTTCATTCAGTTTCACACGATCCGGAATGGCGGGCGGAGTAACATTTTTACGTACGATGATCGGGCTGATAAAGCCTTCACCTTCCTGTTTCATCAGGCAAGTCACATTGTCGAACACATCTACCAAATAGATGCCCCATAAATCCTGTGGATTCAGTTTGGCGGCTACCAAGTAGTATTTATCGTCCAACGGAGTCGGTTTGATGAACTGCGGCCATACGCCGTTTACCAGTTCATCTTTTATGATCTCTACGATCGGACGGTTACGATACGGAATCTCTTGCAACATACCTGCCGCACCTTTACGTGCTTTGGTCGGATCGAACAGTATCAGGCGGCCGGAGCGGGCAATGCCGTGGTGACCGGAAATGATACCTACGAAAGCCGATGCATGACCGGGAAGAGGCTGGATGTCGAATGTGCTGTTCGGGAAGGCGGAGCCGCTTCCGAAGAGGGCTTTCTGTTCTGTGCCGTCCGGATTCATGTGCATCACGAAACGGGAGTAGTAGTGCATCAGGTCGGTATATTCCCAGCGTGTATACATCACACGTCCATTATTCATAACAACCGGATTCCAGTTGGCATCCTGGTCAAATGTGATGCGGCGCATATCCTGATTTTGGGGATTGTACAGAACCATGTTACCTACCGGGTCGGAACCACTGACGCAGGGAACTCCCTGGTAACCAATGTTGCTGATGGCAATCAGGCGACCGTCGGGCAGATAAGTACCGTCATAGAATTCCAGGTCCGGTTCTTTGTTTTCGACTAATGTTTTGTAACCGGTTCCATCGAGTTTTACCTCATGTATGTTCCAGCGGTTGTCCGGCATGGTTGCGGTAAACATTACCCGGTCACCGTCCCAGTGCATTTTAAGGTCGGCAATGGATGAAGTGTTTTTCGGTTTATAGACCCGGCGCATCTGGATGTCACCGCGCAAATTGGATAATTCGACAATTTCCGCGTCGAAGCCGCTACGGCGGGCAGACTCCTGATTGCTCCAGTTATTGGATTGCGTACCTAAATCCGGTGCCATGGCCGTGCGGGCACGTGTACCTAACTTGAAACGGGTAGCTACAATTTTGTCACCATCCAACAGAGGATTGCCGAGCAGGATGGCCTGTTTGTTCTCTAATGCCTTGCGGGCATCTGCCAACGCCTGTGCGTTGTTTTGATAAATGGCGTTAAACCCTTTTTTAGAAAGGCTCAGCAGTTCATTGAATAGAGGTTCGTACTTTGCGGCATCGTACCCCTGTTGTTTTTTCATGTCGGCAAAAGCCAGTTTGATGGCTTCTATGTTGAGCCATTCCAGTTCGCTCTGTACCTCGTAGACATTTTGTATCTTCTCAAATAATTCGAGGTATTTACGTATCTGTGTGTCTATGTCTTTTTCTACTGCTACCTGCCGGATCAGGTCTTTGAAGTAAGCACTGTCTTTCAGCTTGTTGGCCATACCTTCTACTACCTGTTTTTCAATAGACGCATCAACAGTGACTAACCAGGTATCCAGTTCTCCCATTTGGCTGTTCAGCATTCCTATCTGGTCCGGATATTTCTCGGATAACTGTTTGGCAGCAGCCGTAGGCAGTACGTTCAATGCATGAAAAAATACACTGCCGGTATTTGAGGCATCGTCGATTCCTACTTCTGCTTCGAAACGTACATATTCGCTTTTGACCGGATAGATAAGTGTGCCGTTGGCATGGCAGAACATTCCGTGTTCGTAAGGTTTGCCTGCAATCCGGATCGGTTTGCCATTGGCATTTATGTTGGTTCTGGGTTTGTCCCAACCGGCTACACCGTATTCAAACGGTATCTGATCCAACCAGACGGAAGAACCGTCGGCTGTAATAAAGCGAGCGTTTCCCCATACGGCATGGTCATACCCGGTACCGTCGGGACCACCGGAGGTAATGAGTATGAGTTGGTTACAGTTTTTCAAGTCTACTACGAAAGGTTCGGCTTTATCTTTCGCTTTCATCCATTTGGATATGACGGGCATTCCCGCCTTTTGCAATTGCGAGCGTAATTCGGATTTCGCTTTCACTGAAGCGTCGATCCACGTCTCCGCTTTCTTGGGCTTCGGCCCGGCAAAGGCCAGGGCGGAAGCCGATAAGAATGCAAGAGCTATTAGCAAAGATTTATTCATGGAGTTGATAATAAGGTGTTGCTATTTTCTTGTTTTATAATGCAGCTTTGGATATTTATAACGCGGCTTTGGCATTGGTGAAACGCAATCCGGCATTGTCATGATAGGTAGCCCATTCGGAAACGATTGCTCCTTCGGGGCCGGCCATCAGGAAGTGGAAAGTAGTCAGTTGTTTCAACGGCAATACTTCACCTACTTGCTGTATTACGAAATTCTTGCTTTTGATAGGGCCGTGAGTAGCCGGTATGGCGGGTGCATTCGGAGTTTCTTCTCCAATTTCCGAGAAGTTGTAAGCCCATCCTTTTTCAACCATCCATGATTCGTGCTTGGCGGGGAACTTGGTGGCAACGTGCGCGTGCTCGGGGATCATTTGGCCGGGGAGCAGATAAATGGCGTGTGCAAAATATCTTTGTTCTTCATTGTTCACCCAAAAGATGCCTCCCATACCTACATTTTCAAAGTCTCCCAATCCGAAATCAGTGACCCACATATCGGTCGCCATCAATTTAGTGAAAGGAACATCATAGAATGCGAACATGTCTTTCATTGCCTCCATGGCAACATCTTGCTGGAATTTGCCGTCTTTGTAGAAATCGGCATTTGTGTACTTTTTGGAATAAGTCATTTCTTTTTTGTTTTTACAGTTGTTGTTATTACATTCGTTTTTGCATTGTTCGGTGCATGTTCCGTTTTCGCAACAGGTGGTTTCTGAATTGGATGTTTTGCCGGTACATGCAGCCATAGCGAGTATAACTACTCCTAAGGCTACTGATTTTGTTAGCTTTCTCTTCATTTTTGTTTATTTATTAGGTTAGTGATTTTGCTGTGGTGTAATCTGGAGGAATTGGGTTTTATTTTATGGCAATCCCTTCTATTTCGATTAATAACTCATCTCTACATACATCTGCACACATATAAGAGACAGGAATGGCCAGTTGATAACTGCTTAATACTTCGTACGCTTCCTTATAGTCGGATTTGTTTTTCAGATAGACGCGCAGCATTTTCAGTTGTGCATCTCCGGTCAGTTGGGCTATATTCTCCATTGTGATGTGAAGCTGCCGTTCGAGACCGACTCCGGTCAGGCTCTCTTCTCCCCGGATAGCGGCTGTACCCGATACGTAGATAAGTTTTCTGTCGTCGAACGTCATACTTTTGGCACGTTCGAACTTGGGTGTCGTCTTTTGTTGTTGGGCGGTTTCCAATACTTGCGGCGAGTAGGCATGGGCGGCAATCTGCAATTTGTTGTCGATCGGGGTAGCAAAGCAAGCAGGGCGTGTGAATACGGCGGCATCGATATCTACCAGAACACCGCCTAAGTTTGTCCCGATTCCGGTGGCTGCCGGATAACCGTTCGTCCATACTGCCTGATTGTAGAAATTGCTGCGTACGTTGTTGAACATTTGATAATGCTGGTCGGCACCGTCAAAACTGGTAATTTGTTCGATATAGTTCCATTGCCGGATGATATTTTCGATGGGGAAGTTCTCTTTGTGCAGAACCTCGCTTGCCAGGCGGAAGATTTCAACGGCCTGTTGTTGGATATTAAAATCCAGTATGTCGCTGTGAAAACCACCGGCAAAAAGAAAACGGCCGTCTGCATTCTCCAGCGTGACATATGGAAAACCTTTGTTGGGATGATAAGTGATGTGGTCATTTTCATCCGCCCGGTAGCTGTGTACCTCCAAAGTGAGGGCACCGTCCAACGCCGGTTGTGATACATAACTCATTACAGGCAGACGATCTTCATAACGTTGCTGTATCTTATTCCACAGGATGCTACGTCGTGTGACATATTCTTCATTGTTTGCCGGAGTACCGAAGAATACCAGTCTGAATATGGATTCGTCTTTCGGTAATTGCGCCAATAAGGTGTCTGCCATCGTTGTAAAATCTGCTACTTCGGTGGTATATATGTTATACCGTATTTTTTCGCAATAGTTCATGTTTTCCAGTGGTTTTGGTTTATAATGAGTTTACGTATTCTGTCAGTGCTTTGATTTCCTTTTTAGATACTTTTTTGTCAATTCCATGTTTATGTATTTCGAACACTTCTTCCATGGTGGCGGCACGGCCGTCGAATAGATAGGGTGCTGTGCGCCATACTTCACGAAGAGTAGGGGTATCCCATCCTTTTTCAAACTCGATGTCTTCACCGATACGGTGCATCTTCAGGTCGGTATAATAGGGGCCGCTATGGCATTCCGTACAGTTCAGTTTTTCAAAAATTTTTCGACCCTCTTTGGCGAGGTCGGACAGTTCGCCGTCGACCAGATAAGGGCTTGGAACAGGTCGCAGAGATTTCAGATAGGCATCTACACAAACGGCGTCTTCTTCGGTGATATCGAAGAATTGGATAAACTTGAAGCCGGCACGTACAGCCCATTCGGCGGTTTCACGGATACCGGATATCATGCTGGGAGGGGTAGGATGACTGAATAACAGACTCTTGCAGTTTTTGGAGTTGCCGACTCCGTCGTTCATTAAATCCCAGTTCATACCGTCGGTACGGGCGTCTCCGGGATGGCATCCGTTGCAGCTCTGCCAATTTTGAAAACAATGGGATGCATCGTTGAAGTAACGTTCTCCTTTATTTTCCGCACTTTCTTCCCGGTCCGGATTCAGATTGGCTGTGGCTATTTCGCAAGTTTGGGCGTCTACGATGTTTAGGATGTCGGCAAAATAAGTGGGAATATAGAGTTTACCATTCTCCATGATCATTTTGCGGGGGCCGTTTCCTTCCAATGGAATACGCTTGCGCAAGCCGTACAGGAATCTCAGGTCATAATCCAACATCGATTTGTTGGGATAATTCAGAAACTTGTCCAGCATTGCCTTATGATCGATAACGCTGATTTCATGGGTCCCGGAGTGGGTGATGAATAGTGTTTCGTCGTTGCAGACGATGCTCCAGATGCCTGCTGCTCCTCGTTCCGGCTCGTCAACAACAACCGCTCCGATGAATTCTTGTTTTGCTACATCTATGATGCTGAAGGCACTGGTGTTCATCCATCCTTGTTGCAATTGGGAAGTCGGAACAGTAAAACGGCCGAGATTATGTGATATATAAATATATTTACCATCAGGAGTCATGCAAATGCCGCGAAGTGCATTGCTTCCATTGGCCAGTTGTATGTCTTTTACCTTGGTGAAATCGCTCATTCTGATTACTGATACACAGGCAGCCACATAGTCGACGTCCGCCCGTTGGGCCGGCAGAAAATTTGTCACGAACAGGTACTCTCCGTCTTTACTGAACAGTGCTGATTTGGGTTCACGCAAGACTTTTACGGAACGGATAACTTGGTGGATTGCCGGATCGACCTCTGAAACCGTATTCTGGAATTGATTGCATACATATATGTGTTTTTTGTCCGGGCCGAATATCGGATAACAGGCACCGGAACCTGTTGCAATGGCGGTTTCCTGCTTACCGGTTTCTAAAGAAATAATCTGTAAATGTCCGGTGGCAGCATTTGTAGTGACATATGCCTTGTCGGCATCCAGAAGAATACCGGTAGGAGATTCGTCTACCGGAATCGTACGCAGAAGTGTTTTACCATCCGGTGAGAAGATGCTGATGCGGTTTCTGCCTTTTTCTGTAATCAGAATTTCCCCTTTATCGTTCAAGGTGATATCTGTAGGAAAAAGTGGAGGATTTCCTGCAAAGACAAACGAAAGAGGACTGCACAAAAAAGCAGCTACGATTATCTTTTTCAATATTTGCTTGGGGGTGTTCATAGTATATATTTTTTCTTATATGTGACTATATCCTAACTCTCTTGAAATACATTGTGCCGTATCTTTTATATATTCTACGGATTGGCGGATTACCTCTTTCGATAGCCTGTCTTTGGGACCGGAAATCCAAATGGCACCACACGGGTAACTGGTATAATTAAAGATCGGTGTGCCGACGCAGACTACTCCGCTCAGTTCTTCTTCGTTGTCCATGGCATAGCCTTGTCTGCGTACTTTCTCCAGCTCTTCCATGTAAGCCTCCGGGGTCGTAATTGTACGTGCGTTGTAGCGTGTAAATTCCATCTGTGCCAGATAATAATCGCGGACAGTATTAGGAAGATAAGCCATGATAGCTTTTCCGGGCGCCGAACAATGCAGTTCGAAAGGTTTTCCCGGTGAAAGTACGAACCGGAAGGTATGGTGTCCTTGTGCCTGTTCGATAAATATGCCTTTTTGATCTCCTAATACTCCGAAGCAGGCTGTTTCTTTCACCTGATCACGCAAATTACGCAGATGCGGCAGGACAATTTCCAATAGATTGTGTTCGTTTAGCGATCTGAATCCAAGTGTCAATAGTTTACGGGATAATTTGTAATGCTTGGTATCTTCATTATACATAAGGTATCCTAACCGGACCAAAGTATTCAGAATCCGGTAAGCGGTAGTTTGCGAAATATCAAGTTCCGACTTGATTTCCTGCAATGTTTTCCCCATCGTGTAAAGTGACAGATACTCAAGGACTGCAATCCCTTTTTCAAGGTTCGGCACTTTATAGTTTTCTTCTGCTTTTTCCATGTTTTCTTTTACTTTTTCCATATTTGGAATAATCTTCCATGTTTGTTGTTCAAATATAAGGAAACATTTGGCAAAAGATGATAATGCCCCTGTAAAAAATGGTTAAATGTGTTGTAGAGTATGCTATGTCCGGAAATACTTGTTTGCGGATACTGATTGGCGTATGGGGATATCCGTATACTTGAGGTTTATGGAACGTATGTACGGCCCTTAGAAGACATTTGCACGGAGCATAGGGAGCAGAAACTTTCCTTTGCCCTGGATTACCTATGAATAGGATGTTTGAGCAAGGAAGGTGAAACCGGCGAAGGAGCGGGAAAATACAGAGTACAAGCAGCTTTGCCGGTTGAATGTGATTTATCTGAAAAAGATACTGCATTTTTTGAAAATTCGCTATTTTTATGGCTGATTGGGGAGCGAATTACTTTTCGCTTCGGCTTACAGCGTTTTTGAAGCCGAACGATAATAAACTAAAAAAAAAGGAGCAAGTGTGGAAGTTTCTTCCTCTTGCTCCTGAATTAATGCAGCTAAAAAATTACACTAAAAATTATATGGAAATTGATTAGTTGTCGGTTTAGGTCATATAATATGGTTATCTGAAATCTTTCAATTCTTCCTGTAACTTTTGGCGTGTAAAGAAGATCCTGCTCTTTACGGTTCCCAACGGGAGATTGAGCTTTTCTGCAATTTCGCGGTATTTGAATCCGGAAACATGCATTGCAAAAGGCACTTTGTATTCTTTTGGCAGCGAGTTTACTATGCGGTGCATTTCTTTCAGGTCATACGAACTTTCCGTACTCTCGAATCCCGATTCCTGCGGGAGGTTCAGGTGGTATAGGTTCTCTGTTCTGTCAACGAAAGTCTGATCACGTACTACTTTTCTGTAGTTGTTGA
>NZ_HF991079.1:32430-44486 GCF_000432295.1 Bacteroides sp. CAG:189 | reverse complement strand
GGCGCCCCCAGCCTATATCGAGTTTGAGGCGGTGGAGGGAGAACCGGTCAAATTCCGTTTCTATCCGAATTATTCGTCATCGGCACCTTCAATAAATGTTATTATAAACGGATTGGCTTTGGATGTTCCTAATCTGGCTAAACAAGCAAAATCTCCTTCTCCGGAAAACTTGGATATCCATGTGAATGCAGAAGATGGTAATTATACTTTGAGTTGGACATCGGCACCGGATGCTGTTGCGCATCAGGTTTATATAGGAACAGATTCACTGACTGTAGCTCAGGCAGATAAGACATCTTCTTGTTATAAAGGGGAACAGGCACATACTACTTTTGCATTAAATGATTTAACTTCCCGTTTTTATTATTATTGGCGTATAGATGAAGTCGAAGCGAATGGTGAGATAACCAAAGGGGATATCTGGAAGTTCTCCCCGCGTTTATTGGCTTTCCCCGGTGCTGAGGGATATGGACGTTTTGCACGTGGCGGTCGTGGCGGTAAAGTGGTATATGTGACTAATTTGCAGGATTATGATCCTACCATCGGCGAAACCCCGATTCCGGGAAGTCTGCGTTATGCTGTTACCGTAGAGAAGGGAGCCCGTACGATTGTCTTCGGAGTTTCCGGTATTATTACATTAAAGACACGCTTGACCTTGTCGGACTCTTTTGTTACAGTTGCGGGACAAACTTCTCCGAATAAAGGTATTTGTTTGAAGGGAGCGCCGTTTGGCTTTAGTGGTACCAGTGATGCTGTGATGCGGTTTATGCGTATACGTATCGGAGCCGGTCAAACTTATGACGGAACCGGATTGAACGGTGCTAATCATTGTATTTTCGATCATCTGTCGGTAAGTTGGTCTATTGATGAGGCATTCTCTTCACGTAGCGGACAAAACTTGACATTGCAAAAAACCATGCTGGCCGAAGCATTGAACGCAGCGGATCACCAGAATTATCCTTCCGGAACCCGTCATGGTTATGCGGCGACGATTAGTGGGGATATTGGTAGTTTCCATCATAATTTGTTAGCTCATAATGAAGGACGTAACTGGAGTTTAGGTGGTGGATTGGATGGTGACGGTAATTTTGCCGGTCGCATGGATATTTTCAATAATGTGGTTTACAACTGGGATGGCCGTACGACTGATGGCGGTGCGCATGAAGTGAATTTTGTGAATAACTATTATAAGCCGGGACCGGCTACATTGAATGGGGGTAAAAAAACTGCCTTGAATTTGCAGCATGATGATTATCCGGGTACACAGAAATACTATACAAATGGAAATATCGTAGAGGGATGGTATGAAGATTTGAGTAATCCTCAGAATGGCTGTGTGGATGGTTCATGGCCAAATGGTGATAAGAAATATGATCCTTTTGTGACAGAACCTTTCTTTGAATCGTTTGCCACTGTTCATACAGCAAAAGATGCCTACAAAGCGGTACTTTCGGACGTCGGATGTACATTGCCTATGTTTGATGATCATGATGTACGTATTGTAAAAGAAACTTTGGATGGAACAGCTACTTATAAAGGTAGTAAAACCGGAGAGCCGGGATTGATCGATCATCAGGATGATGCCGGTGGTTGGGAAGACTATCCCGAGGAAATTGTAGATCTGAGTGAATTTGATACAGATATGGATGGTTTGCCTAACTGGTGGGAAATTATGTTCGGAACAAACCCGGAATCGGCAGTAGGTGATTTCTCTGATGCAAATGCGGATGACGACGAAGATGGATATACAAACCTGGAAGAGTATTTGAACTACATGGCTGTACCTCATACTGCAGTCGAAGTGAATAAAGAGGCAGAGTTTGATTTGGCTCCCTATTTTGTGGGATATTCCAAGACCACTCCGGTTTATACGGTAGCTGCCATTCAGAATGCTACGGCAACGGTTGACGAAGGCATATTGAAAGTTACTCCGGAAAAAGATTTTGAGGGTATTGTGAATGTAGATGTAAAAGTGACAGACCAGGATGGTGCTTCTATGGTACGTTCATTTGCTGTCAGAGTGGGTGAAAAAGCCGTTTCTACCGGTATTCATTCTGCAAAGAATGATCAGGAAATCTCGGTTTATCCGAATCCGGCTGTCGATTATATCTATGTGAGTGTTCAGAGTGATGTTCAGGAAAGCGTCCGGATGGAGATTACAACACTCTACGGACAAGTATTAAGCACAGAAACGGTTGCCACTTCGGTGAATGTACCTTGCAGGGTAAATGTATCCGATCTGCCTGCAGGGATATATATCCTGAAAGTACAAACTGCCGATGAACAGTCTGCCGTTAAGTTTATCAAAAAATAAGATTTAAAAGATGAAAAGAATGATTATAACGGGGGTTGTCTTGGCAGCCCTCTTAAATACTGCCAATGCCCAGTTTGCCATTGAAAACAATTCGAAGTTGGGAGCAAAGGTGGAAAATGTATCGGAAACTACTAAACGCTTTTTACTGGATTTCGGTTCTGATGCCAATGCCGGTGAAAGTATACAAGTGAAAGGATTGTATGCAAGAGCCTATACGGAAACCGGCGAGTCTGTCTCTGTCGATTTGAGCAGGGGAAAATGCGAGAGTTTGAATGGCTTCGGCAATCCATTGATTCTGAATGATGTTCCGGCTATTGCTACTGCTTATGGAACAGAAAGACCCATAGTAGGATTAATCGGAATAGACGGAACGGACAGGGCATTCGGTATGCTTCCCGGTAGTGCCAATAAGAATGTGGAGTTGGCAGTTGTCTTCTCATTGAGAGGATGTAATATGGAAAGTGATGTGACATTCGATTTAGTGACAGCGGATGCCGGAACAAGCGGTGGAACAAATAATTATAAATTGTTGGTAGGAATCGATACCAGTAACGGACTGGGTGTGAATGATTATGAAGCGTTGGAAAAGGCTTCATCTGCCGATAATACTGATAAATGGTTTGTGATCGACAATATTTATACATCCGGTGCAAAAGGGGATAGAAAAACGATTGACTTGACAAAGCTGATCGGTAAGAATGTTACGGATTTGAGTTATAAAACAGTTTATCTGTTTCTTTATACTACGGGATCTTCTGCTGCCGTAGAGGAGGGTAAATATGATCCGGTTGTCTGCTTCGACAATTTATCGTTTACATACGGGCAACCTACCTGGCTTTCTCCCGAGATAACTGCCGTCGATCAGAATGTGAACTACAATGATTCCGTACCGGTGGAGGTACAGATTAATACCACGAAAGAGTTTAAATTCCGTGTCAAGAGTCAGAATAGAGGGGGAACTTTGATCTTTCGTTGCAATGCTGATAAGCTTCCTGCGCAATCTATCAGATGGAATTTCCCGGAAACAGGTGCTATTAAGGCAAATGACGGAAATGGTAACTATACGGTAGATGTGGCATATAATTATTCACCTTCGGAAGGTAGTGGCAGTCAGGTAACAATGACTGTTCCGGAACTGGAAGCCGGTCAGTTGGTGGATGATGACTTGGAAGTGACTTTGCTTTTCAATGCTCCTAAGCGGGTGGTTGCCCGTCCTGGCGTAGATAAAGTTGAAATCGATAATGGTATCCGGTATTTCATGACTGTACTGGCAAAAACAGTGGAAACCGTAACAGGAATTCAGGAGACGGAGAGACAGCAGTCTTCGGTTTATACAGAAAATGGAGTTCTTAAAGTCGAAGGTGCAGTGACGCCGGTAGAAATATACTCTTTGTCCGGTATTAAAATAATGACGGTATCTCCGGAAACGATATTGGAAGGGGTAACTTTAGAACAGGGATTTTATTTGCTTATGTTCAATGGAACTGCCAGCAAAGTGGTAATGCCATAAAAGAAAATATGTATAGAATGATTTTTGTTAAATTTAAAATTTAAAAGATGAAAAAACAAGTTTTACTTACAGCAGCCTTGTGTAGTTTTACATTAGGTACAGTCAATGCACAACTTCAGACGAATAGAAGTGAATCGGTCGTAGGATTTAACGGGGCGGAAGCTTTAGAGAATGGTAACAAGCGTCTGATTCTTACATTCAATACAACTAAAGGATATACGGATGGTTCCGAAGGAAGTAATAAGATTAATTGTAATAGTTTGAAAGGATTGGCCGGTGCTGCTTTAACGACGGAAGGTCTTACTAATAATGTAGCTGCCTATTTGGATAATTACCATTGGATGAAAGGTACCAATCAGGGAGCTAAATTCAAACGTTATAAAGATGTCGCTTCACTCATTGCTGCCCATACGGTAGGCGAAACACTTGTCAGTACTGATCACCGTTATTGGAAATGCGGTAATATCTTGATGGATATTCCCGAAACAAATGGAAAAGACCAGGCATGGGCGGTTTGGCCGGGTATTAATAAAAGAACCGTGATGATGATTTCGTTCAATGGAAGTGACGGAATAGCTAACTTATGCAAAGACATCGAATTAGACTTGATGACTTTGGATAAAGGGACAACCGGTAAAACGTCTTCTTATAAGATGATCGTTATTACCGGACAGAACAGTATCAACTTGGGTGAGTTGGGAAAAGCTTGCGGTAAGGAAGGTAATGATGTTGCTTTGTTGGATTCTATTAATGAAAACAATGTAGCTGCCGTAAATGAATATTTTGGTGAAGATTATACTTGGTTTGCTAAAGATAATGTTTACACGACTTCAGAAGACGGTTCTCTTAACAAACAGACATTGAAAGTGGCTGAAACCGTAGGTACTACTATAAAAGAACTTCGCGGTAAAAAACTGACAATCATTCTATATTCTACTACTTCCGAAACTCCTGTGCAGCCGGGCATGTACGAACCGCTTTTGGGTGTCGACAATCTGTCTGCCGAATATAGCGAGGTGAAATGGATCGAACCGGCAGTAGCCGCTGATGTAAAAGATACGCTGAATGTCGATTGTGTATCGGGTGGTGTGGAAAATGAGATTAAGTTTGTGCTTAAGACCCAGAATCGTCTGGCCGACTTGACCATTGTTCCGGATGGTGATAACAAGATGCTGACTTCTTTCAAGATGACTCCAAAGGACGAGAGATGCTGTATTATGGCTTATAATGAAGCAACTCAGAAATATGATATCCCTGTAGATTATACCTTTACGCCGGCTACCGGATCGACTCCGTATGAAGTTAAGATACCGGCAAGTGCAGACGGAACATCCGTAAATGATAATATTGAAGTTACGGTGCTTGCAACGAGCCGTCGGGCAGCAACAGCTTCTTATCGTTTGGAAATTAACAATGGGGTCCGCATCTGGAAAGATATCATTGCTACATTTGCTGAGGCTGTTTCTGTTCAGTCAATGCAAGAAAATACGGTAGCCATTAGTGTCGATGATAATAAGATTGTTGTTAAAAATGCAACGGATAATATTACGGTAACTGATATCTCCGGACGTGTATTAAAGACCGTGAATGCAATGGAAGCGGCTCAGGGAATCACTATGTCGCAAGGTCTTTATATTGTAAAAGCAAATGATCTGACTCAGAAGGTAATGATTCAATAGGTGTTTTTTTAGAGTCAGGAAATAAGAGGCCTGTAATCGGAATTTGGCATACCAGCACGTATACTTCACATGAATTCCGGTTGCAGGCTCTTTATTTTTTTGCAAAACGAATGTTGTTTCTGTTGATTACAAAAACACATCTTCCACGTCTTACTGATATAGTTAGAAGATCAAACGGAAAAATACTGTAAATATGAAAAAGAAAGCTGTTTTAGTGGCTTATGTTGCTTTATTGGCCACACCCGTTGCGGTGATGGCACAATACCCGCAACTGACAGAAGAGGCAAAGGCCAAGTATGATAAGATGATAACGGAAGCGCGTCGCCGTTCGGACGAGGCTTGGGCAAAAGCCCTTCCTATTATTGAAAAAGAAGCCGAACAAGGTCGCCCGTATATACCTTGGGCTTCGCGTCCCGATGATTTGCCACAGGCAAAGATTCCGGCATTTCCAGGTGCCGAAGGGGGTGGTATGTATAGTTTCGGCGGCCGTGGCGGAAAGGTGATTACGGTGACGAATTTGAATGACCGTGGTCCCGGATCTTTCCGCGAAGCTTGTGAAACGGGAGGTGCCCGCATCATTGTGTTCAATGTATCCGGTATCATTCGTTTGGAATCGCCGATTATCGTGCGTGCTCCTTATGTGACGATTGCGGGCCAGACTGCACCGGGAGACGGAGTTTGCATTGCAGGCGAATCTTTCTGGGTGGACACGCATGATGTTGTAGTACGTCACATGCGTTTTCGCAGGGGAGAAACCAAGGTACATCATCGCGATGATTCATTTGGCGGTAACCCGATCGGTAATATTATGATAGACCATTGTTCGTGTAGCTGGGGATTGGATGAGAACATCTCTTTTTACCGGCATATGTATGACCCGGGAGAGGGATATAATAAAGAGAAACTGCCTACGGTAAATGTGACGATTCAGAATACGATTTCTTCTCAGGCATTGGATACTTACAACCATGCTTTCGGTAGCACATTAGGGGGAGAAAACTGTGCTTTCGTGCGTAATCTTTGGGCAAGTAATGCTGGGCGTAATCCTTCTGTAGGATGGTTCGGGATCTTTAATTTTGTGAACAATGTGGTTTACAACTGGGTACACCGTTCGGTAGACGGAGGCGATTATCGTGCCATGTTCAACATGGTGAACAATTATTATAAGCCGGGACCGTTGACTCCCCGGGATACTCCGGTGGGGCATCGTATCCTGAAACCTGAGGCAGGTCGCAGTAAACTGGATTATAAAGTATATGGCCGCGTATATGCGGACGGTAATATCATGGAGGGCTATCCCGAAATAACCAAGGATAACTGGAACGGTGGTATTCAGGTAGAAGATCAGGCTGACACTAAAGGGTATACCGAGCAGATGCGTACCAATGTGCCTTTTGTGATGCCGTATATCAATATCATGTCTGCAACCGAGGCATATGACTATGTATTGGCCAATGCAGGAGCCAATATTCCCCGTCGGGACATTGTTGACGAACGTGTGATCGAGGAAGTGAAGACCGGTATTCCTTATTATGAAAAGAAATTGCCTAAAGACGCTTATGGCGACCGTTGGGGGCTGGCTCCGAAATCACAGGATCCGGAAGGCTTTTTCAAATACCGCCGCTTGCCGAAAGACTCTTATAAGCAAGGCATTATTACCGATATTCGTCAGGTGGGCGGTTATCCCGAATATAAAGGAACTCCTTATGTGGACACTGACGGTGACGGTATGCCGGACGAATGGGAGGTAGCAAACGGCTTGAATCCGAATGACCCTAACGATGCCAATGAAGACTGTACCGGAGACGGATATACCAATATCGAAAAATATATCAACGGAATCAGTACGAAAAATAAAGTAGACTGGACAGACTTGAAAAATAATTATGATACATTGGCCGGGAAAGGCAAATTAATGTGATAGAGATTGGAATCAATGGATAAAATAAAGAGAAACCGGATGGTTTGGACAGTATTTTTGTTCATACTGTCCATCTCTTCCGTTGCCGCGGTGGAGTTGGATTCGTTGAATCGGGATCCTGAATATGTGGCATCTATCAAGATGCGTTCGGAAAAAATTGTAGACGGATTGAATCTGTCCGACCGGAATGTCCGTAGTGAAGTGACCCGGATTATTGCCAATCGTTACTTTGAACTGAATGATATTTACACCGCGAGAGATACGGCCATCGATGCTGCTAAAAGCAAGCTGACCGGTGAAGCGAAGGAAGCTGCCATACAGGCTGCCCGTGACAAAGCGGATGCAGCACTTTATCGTTCTCATTTTGCTCTTCCGGCTGCCTTGTCATTGTTTTTGAATGACCGGCAGATTGAAGGTGTGAAAGACGGGATGACTTATAATGTATTGCACGTCACGTACAGTGCACAACTGGATATGATTCCGACATTGAAGGAAGAAGAGAAAGCACAGATATATGCCTGGTTGGTCGAAGCCCGTGAATATGCTATGGATGCCGAAAGCTCTAAGAAAAAGCACGAGGCCTTTGGCAAGTACAAAGGCCGTATCAATAATTATCTCTCGAAGCGTGGTTATAATCTGACTAAAGAACGGGAAGAGTGGGCCAAACGTGTAAAGGCACGGGGAGGAACGCTTTAATAATGATTTAATGTGCCAATATGCCAATGTGCCAATTTCCGTGCGGAATAATAGAGTTGGACAAATGTTTGTGAAAACGATAAATGTCTGTCTTTTTGATTCATTATGGTTGTTTTCTGTAACATGTGCTTTGAAAATATAACGGCAACTAAAAGATAAATTGCATAATAAAGTGGATAATATGCACTTTTCTCTGTATATTCCTGCTTTAGATGGATGCATATGTGATTTATCCCGGCATGTAAACTTGATTATCCCGGTATGTTAGGTTCGGTTTCTCTACGAGAAACGGTCCGAAACTCTACGGGAAACTCCAAGAAGCTCTACGGGAAAAATAAAATCCTCTTTAAAGAATGATTTTTGAAGCTAACTGATGATAATATACGGATTGATCTTTAATGTTAAAAAGAACGGTTAGTTTGAACTCAGGAAACAGATCGTATGGTAAAATCAGAAAGTGACAGATATTTGTTGCGTAATTGATTTTTATACGGACTATCTGAATAAACGAACCGGGAAATGGAGAGAGTTTTTGGAGGTGACGTTTCTCCCTCTCCTGATGAAGTGATTCTGTAGGATTAAGAATATCATTTTGCAAATGGTCAAAATAGAAGAGTGCTTCCTTGCATAAGGAGGTACTCTTTTGCGTAAAGATGGGTACAAAACGATTTTCTTTTCGTCTATCTTTATAGTATTTGATAGGTAAACATATATTATATCAGGCAGTCGAATTAAAGAAATGATAAAGTTGAAAAGTCTATGGATGGGAGTTTGTATGGTAGTGCTTTTACTCTCCTGTCGTACAGAAAAAGAGGTGTATCTCTCTACCTCTTTTCATGAGCCGGCCACAGAGGGCCTTCGGTTTATTTATAGTGAAGACGGTATCCATTGGGACAGCATAGCAGGTGTGTGGCTCAAGCCGGAAGTCGGCAAGCAAAAGATCATGCGCGATCCTTCTATTGTACGTTCGGGCGACGGTACTTTCCATTTGGTATGGACTTCGAGTTGGAAGGGAGATCTCGGTTTCGGATATGCACATTCAAAAGACTTGATCCATTGGTCGGAAGAGAAATTCATCCCGGTGATGGCCCATGATTCGACTACGGTGAATGTATGGGCGCCGGAATTGTTTTACGATGATGAGAAAGATGAATTTATGGTGGTCTGGGCCTCCTGCATTCCTTATAAATTTGAAAAAGGGATAGAGGATGAATTCAATAACCATCGCCTGTATTACATTACCACGAAAGATTTCGACCGGATTTCTGACACCCGGCTTTATTACGATCCGGGATACAGTGCCATCGACGCTACTTTGGTGAAACGTACTTCGAAAGATTATGTACTGGTTGTCAAAGATAACACCCGGAATAACCGGAATATAAAAGTGGCTTTCGGGCCGTCACCCACCGGTCCTTTCGGAGCTACTTCCGCGCCGATTACCCCCGGGTTTTGTGAAGGGCCTACGGTGGTCAGGGTGGGTGATTGGTATTATATCTATTTCGACGATTACAACCGGAAAATATTCGGCGCTGTGAAAACCAAAGATTTCATTCATTTTACGGATGAGACTGCAAATGTATCTATGCCCGAGGGACACAAGCATGGAACGATCTTCAGAGCCCCGGCTTCGGTAGTGAGGGGCCTCTTCTCCGGCTCCTCCCCGAAGGGAGGGAAAAGAGAACGTCTTGCAAATTAATAAATTATTGACAATATATATATCCTCTCCTTGATGAAAAGGAAGATAGATTGTCTTACGAATTAATAAATATTTAACAATACATTCCCCTTCCACCCTCCCTTTGGGGGAGGGGCCGGGGGAGAGGCTTTTTTAATATGAACAAACTGTCGATTTTACTTTTAGCCCTGTTTCTCCCTGTCACTGCCATTGACGGGCAGGACAGGATACACTATACGGGAAAGGAACTTTCCAATCCGGCTGCTCATGACGGGCAACTCTCTCCGGTGGTAGGTGTGCACAACCTGCAAGTGATGCGCGCCAATCGTGAATACCCCGACGTTTCTAACGGAAACGGATGGACATACAACCACCAACCGATGTTAGCTTATTGGAACGGGCGGTTCTATATGCACTATCTTTCTGATCCTTCCGATGAACATGTACCTCCTTCACAAACCTTTCTGATGACTTCCGAGGACGGGTATCACTGGACGGATCCGGATGTACTTTTTCCTCCATACCGCGTTCCGGACGGATATACGAAGGAATCCCGTCCGGGCATGGTTGCCAAAGACCTTTTTGCCATTATGCACCAACGGGTAGGTTTTTATGTCTCTAAGTCGGGGCGCTTGATAGCGATGGCCAATTATGGAGTTGCTTTCGACAAAAAAGATGATCCGAATGACGGAAACGGCATAGGACGCGTCGTGCGTGAAATAAAAAAAGACGGCAGTTACGGGCCGATATACTTCATTTATTACAATCATGGTTTTAATGAAAAGAACACTGCTTATCCTCCCTTCCGGAAGAGTAAGGATAAGGCATTTGTAGCCGCTTGCCGGGAGATATTGGATAACCCTCTCTATTGGATGCAGTGGGTGGAAGAAGCCGACAGGGAAGATCCGAATCTTCCGTTGAAAAAACGCTATAAGGCTTTCAATGCCTATACACTGCCCGACGGCCGTCTGGCTTGTCTGTGGAAGCATGCTTTGACATCCGTCAGTGAAGACGGAGGCCACAGTTGGGCCGAACCCGTGTTACGTGCCGAGGGTTTTGTGAACAGTAATGCCAAAATCTGGGGACAGCGATTGAGCGACGGCATGTATGCCACTGTATACAATCCTTCCGAATTTCGTTGGCCACTGGCCATCTCCTTGAGCAAGGACGGGCTCGAGTATACCACTTTGAATCTGGTAAACGGAGAAATTCCTCCCATGCGTTATGGAGGCAATTATAAATCGTATGGTCCTCAATATGCACGCGGCATTCAAGAAGGCAATGGAAAACCGGAGGACGGAAACCTGTGGGTGACGTATAGCATGAATAAAGAAGATATATGGATTTCCCGTATTCCCGTTCCGGTACGTACAGAAGCAGGCAGCCATGCTAAAGAAGATTTTTCACGCTACGCCCGGTTGGCCGATCTGACGGAGTGGAACATCTATTCACCCCTGTGGGCACCTGTCTCTTTAGAGACTGAAGCGGGAAATACTTGGTTGACCCTGCGGGATAAAGATCCGTTCGATTACGCCAAAGTGGAACGCAAGATTCCGGCTTCCCGGCAACTGACTGTCTCTTTTGATCTCATGGCAGGCCAGAACGATCGTGGTACATTGCAGATCGAATTTCTGGATGCCGATGGTATTGCCTGTTCGCGTATCGAACTCACTTCGGAAGGAATCTTACGGGCAAAAGGCGGTTCACGTTTCTCTAATATGATGAAGTATGAGCCCGGAAAGACTTATCATATGCAGGCTGAACTCTCTGTCAAGGACCGGAATATCCGGATATCGGTAGACGGCCGGCCGGTGGGGCAACGTATGTTCTATGCTCCGGTAGCTTCTGTCGAACGTATCTTGTTTCGTACGGGAAATGTCCGTATGTTTCCCACTCCCGAAACGCCTGCCGATCAGGAATATGACTTGCCCGGCGCCGGAAAACAGGAAGCATTGTCCGAATTCCGGATTGCCAATTTTTCCACAGCTTCGACTGATGCCGATGCCACTGCGGCGGTTTTGAAGTACGCCGGTTTCCGTCATTATGCCGATGCTTTCAATGCAATGGAAGACGAGAATATCGTGCAGGCCATACCGAATGCCAAAGCTTCGGAGTGGATGGAAGAGAACATTCCTTTGTTCGAATGCCCCCAAAAGAATTTTGAAGAGATGTATTATTTCCGTTGGTGGAATTTAAGAAAACATATTAAGGATACTCCGGTGGGATATGGTATGACGGAATTTCTGGTCAACCGCTCT
>NZ_HF991079.1:0-32408 GCF_000432295.1 Bacteroides sp. CAG:189 | reverse complement strand
CAACCGCTCTTATGCCGACCAATATAACCTGATAGCTTGTGCCGTGGGACATCATATTTATGAAAGTCGCTGGTTGCGCCGTCCGGAATATCTCGACCAGATCATCCGTACCTGGTATCGTGGCAATGGGGGGAATCCTATGAAGAAGATGATGAACTTCAGTTCCTGGAATGCAGATGCAGTGTTCAATCGCTATCTTGTCAGTGGCGACCGTGCGTTTACGATGGATCTGTTACCCGATCTGGAAGCGGAATACCGGCGTTGGGAGAGTACTCACCGTCTGCCCGGAGGCCTTTACTGGCAGGGTGATGTGCAGGATGGAATGGAAGAATCCATCAGTGGAGGGCGTAGGAAACAATATGCGCGTCCCACCATCAATAGCTATATGTATGGCAATGCTAAAGCACTTTCAGCTTTAAATAAGCTGGCCGGTAATGACGACCGTGCAACTTGCTATCGTCTTAAAGCCGACACCTTGAAGCAGTTGGTACAGGAGAAACTTTGGAATGAGCGTCACTCGTTTTTCGAAACCTTGCGTAAGGATTCTTCTGCCAATGTCCGTGAGGCTATCGGGTATATTCCCTGGTATTTTAATCTGCCCGATACCGGCAAATACGATGTGGCGTGGAAAGAGGTAATGGATGAAGGCGGCTTTTCTGCTCCTTACGGTCTTACTACCGCCGAGCGCCGCCATCCGGAGTTCCGTACGCATGGAGTGGGAAAATGTGAGTGGGACGGGGCTATCTGGCCGTTTGCTTCAGCACAAACTTTAACGGCGATGGCCAATTTTATGAACCGTTCTGCACAGTCTGTCCTGACCGACAGTATCTATTTTCATCAGATGGAACGGTATGTAGAATCGCAATATCACCGGGGGCGTCCCTACATCGGCGAGTATTTGGATGAAGTGACCGGATATTGGTTGAAAGGCGATCAGGAACGGAGCCGTTATTACAATCATTCCACTTTCAATGATTTGATAATTACCGGTCTGGTAGGTTTGCGTCCTCGTACGGATCATACGGTTGAAGTGAATCCGTTGCTTCCCGATGGCCGGTGGGATTGGTTCTGTTTGGATAATCTTCTCTATCACGGTCATTATCTGACGATTCTTTGGGACAAGTATGGTGACCGGTATCATCGCGGTAAAGGGTTGCTGGTGTTGGTGGATGGAAAGATAGTCGGACAGTCTGATACGCTCGAAAGAATAGTATGTAAAGATGTGTTAGAATAAAATAAGTAATCAGGCAGATGATAAAATTAAAAGGATATCTATGGCTTATACTGTTTTGCTGGCCGCTTCTGTTAACAGCCGAAAACCTTGCGACGAGTGAACCGGCCGCCGCTCTTTCGGTAGGTAAGCTGACCAGTGAAATGCAGGAAGGATTTGTTGCTGTAGGGCGGCTTCCCCGTTTGGGCTGGCAATTGAACTCTTCCGATAACGGTAGTAGGCAGACGGCTTATGAAATCGAAATCAAAAACTCTTGTACAGGGCATTCGGTATGGAATAGTGGAAAGATTATTTCCACCCAAAGCCAGTTAGTTTCTGTGCCCGAAACCGGTTTCTCTGTCGAACCTACATATACCTATCTGTGGCGTGTTCGTGTTTGGGACGAGACGGATACCCCTTCGCAATGGAGCCGGGAAGCAGTTTTTCACATCGTTCCCGATGATTTGGCTGCCGGGCAATGGATCGGTGCTATTACCCGGCAGGAAGCCCGTTTGCCCCAAGGCAGAAACTTTCATGGGAGCGAATTGAAGAATCCGGAAGTCAAATCCGCCTGGGAAGCAGTAGATACCTTGGCAAAGAGAAGCATCTGCCTGCGAAAGTCGTTTCGTACGGACCGGTCCGATAAAGAAGTGGCCGAAGCCATCGCCTATGTATGCGGACTCGGTTTTTATGAGTTCTCTTTGAATGGGGAGAAAGTAGGTGATAGCGAATTTGCCCCGCTTTGGAGTGATTATGATAAAAGCGTTTATTACAATACTTACGATGTGACACACCGGATGCGTTCCGGTGAAAATGCAATAGGTGTCTTGTTGGGGAATGGTTTTTATAATGTGCAGGGAGGTCGTTATCGTAAATTACAGATTAGTTTCGGTGCGCCGACCCTTTTGTTTAAACTGCTTATCCGTTATACTGACGGTTCGCAACAAACGATATCTTCCGATCCGACATGGAAATATGATCTGAGTCCTGTTGTATTCAATTGTATTTATGGGGGGGAAGACTATGACGCCCGTTTGGAACAGCAAGGATGGAACTGCCCGGGATTCAATGATGACAAATGGCGGCCGGTAGTGATACAGGAGGCACCCAAAGGGGTGCTTCGTCCGCAAAAGGCAGCACCGGTCAAAATTATGGAACGTTATGACGTAAAGACGGTGAATAAGCTGACTCCGGAACAGGTAGCCACTGCCTGTATTTCCACCAAAAGGACGGTCGATCCTTCTGCCATTGTATTGGATATGGGGCAGAATCTGGCCGGTTTTCCGGAAATAGTGGTACGTGGGAAAAAAGGACAGAAAGTGACTCTTGTTGTAGCCGAAGCATTGACGGAAGAAGGGGCTTGCAACCAACGCCAGACGGGGCGGCAACATTACTATGAGTATACCTTGAAAGGAGAAGGTGAGGAGAGGTGGCATCCTCGTTTTTCGTACTATGGCTTCCGTTATATCCAGGTGGAGGGGGCTGTATTGAAAGGGCAGAAGAATCCTCGGAAATTGCCGGTGATCAAGAGTATACAATCTTGTTTTGTTTACAATTCCGCAGTTAGGATATCGTCATTCGAATGTTCCAATCCCATTTTCAATGCAGCTCACCGATTGATAGAGAAAGCGGTACGCAGCAATATGCAATCCGTGTTTACCGATTGTCCGCACCGCGAGAAGTTAGGTTGGCTGGAGCAGGTTCATTTGAACGGGCCGGGATTGTTATACAATTACGACTTGGCAGCTTATGGTCCTCAGATAATGCAGAATATGGCGGATGCCCAGCATCCCGACGGAGCTATGCCGACTACTGCCCCCGAATACGTATTTTTTGAAGGACCGGGGCTTGAACCCTTTGCCCAGTCTCCCGAATGGGGGGGAGCATTGGTCATTTTCCCGTTTATGTATTACGAAACCTATGGAGATGATACTCTGATTAAAGAATATTATCCCAATATGAGACGTTATGTCGACTATCTGGCTACCCGGGCCGACGGAAACATCCTTTCTTTCGGTTTGGGCGATTGGTACGATTATGGGGATTTTCGTGCCGGTTTTTCCCGGAACACACCGGTACCATTGGTAGCGACGGCTCATTATTATATGACTGTCCGTTATCTGGTTCTTGCCGCTTCAATGGTGGGAAATCAATATGACGAATGTTATTATACCCGTTTGGCTGATGATATCCTACGTTCTTTTAACCGTCGTTTTGTCGATCCGGAAACCGGACAATACGGTTCCGGCAGTCAATGCAGCAATGCTTTACCGCTTTTTCTGGGTATGGCGAGAGGGGACGATGGGAATAGAGAGTCTGAAACCGGTGTACCGTCGAGGATGCGTGTGCTCGGTCATTTATTAGAGGATATTGCCGCTCATGGCAATCGGTTGACTACCGGTGATGTCGGTAACCGCTATCTTATCCAGGCTTTGGCACGTTCCGGCAGGGATGAAGTAGTATATCGTATGTTCAATCACGAAGAGGCGCCGGGATACGGATTTCAGCTTAAGTTCGGTGCTACGACGCTGACCGAACAATGGGATCCCCGGCAAGGTTCCTCGTGGAATCATTTTATGATGGGGCAGATTGACGAATGGTTTTTCCATTCTTTAGCAGGTATTCGTCCGGATGCTGCCGGGCTCGACGGACATGATTATCTGACAGGCGCCCGTCCCGGATACCGGCATTTTGTGATCGCTCCGAAGCCCGTAGGCGATTTGAGTTTTGTGAAAGCGACATACGAAACCTTGTATGGCAAGATAACGGTAGACTGGACCCGAAAAGGCGGTAAATTTATACTAAATTTGTCCGTACCGGTCAATACCGTTGCGAAAGTGTATCTGCCGGATGGAAAAGCACCGCAGGAAGTACAAAGCGGTAGTTATCGATTTATTGTAGACGAAGAAGCTTTCGTCGGTATAAACGGGGATATATCCCATTAATATAAAATACATACATTAATATAGAATCCTATTTATCAGTATAAAACTACCAATACATCATCGGATTATGGAATCACTACGTACAATTCTTTTCTCTGTTTTCTGTTTCGGTATGGCGATTACGCTGAAAGCCGAACGTGTCGACATGTTAAAGTCCGGTGCGAAAGCGGACGGAAAGACCTTGAATACAACGTTAATCAATCATACCGTCGACCGCTTGAGCCAAGCAGGCGGTGGTACTCTTTTTTTTCCGGCAGGCACTTACCTGACGGGAGCGATCCGCTTGAAAAGTAATATCACTTTAGAGTTGGAAGCCGGAGCCACTTTACTCTTTTCCGACAATTTCGATGATTATCTACCCTTTATGGAAGTGCGGCACGAGGGTGTGATGATGAAAAGTTTTTCCCCGTTGATATCCGCTATGGATGCCGAGAACATCACAATCAAAGGGGAAGGGACACTCGACGGTCAGGGAAAGGCATGGTGGACGGAATTTTTCCGTATTTATGTCGATCTGGAGAAAAACGGTATGCGTGAGTTGAATAAATATCAGCCACTTTGGGAAAGGGAAAATGATGTGGAAGCACTTTACGCCGAAACGAATGAGGATTGGCACGGCACCTTGAAACGTCGTTTTTTTCGTCCCCCGTTTATTCAGCCTGTGCGTTGCCGAAGAGTACGTATTGAAGGAGTGAAGATTATCAATTCTCCTTTCTGGACAGTCAATCCGGAGTTTTGTGATAATGTGGTGGTTACAGGAGTGACGATTCATAATGTGCCTTCGCCCAATACGGACGGCATCAATCCGGAATCTTGCCGGAACGTGCATATCAGCGACTGTCACATCTCGGTGGGGGACGATTGCATCACCCTCAAATCGGGACGCGATGCCCAAGCCCGTCGTCTGGGAGTGCCTTGTGAAAATATTACCATAACCAATTGTACCATGCTTTCCGGTCATGGCGGCGTGGTCATTGGTAGTGAGATGAGCGGTAGTGTTCGAAAGGTGACGATCAGCAATTGTGTGTTCGATGGCACTGATCGCGGGATACGTATCAAATCGACTCGCGGACGCGGTGGAGTGGTAGAAGACATCCGTGTCAGTAATATTATAATGAGTAACATCAAACGGGAAGCCGTCGTATTGAATTTGAAATATAGTAAGATGCCTGTTGAACCTATGAGCGAACGGACTCCCTTGTTCCGCGATATTTCCATTTCCGGTTTGACTGCTGTCGGCGTGAAGACGCCGGTCAAAATTGTGGGTTTGGAAGAGGCTCCTGTCACTGACATTATTCTGCGCGACATCAACGTGAAGAATGCCCGTGAGAAGTGTATCTTTGAGAATTGCGAACGCATTCGTTTGACCGATGTTATTGTGAATGGAAAAGAAGTAAGACTTGAAGAGTAAAAAAGAGATGAAAAGATCGTGTTTAATGGCATTTTCTATGCTTGGATTATCTTTATCGATGCAGGCGCAGACTTATGAAAATCAATTCTCCCGTCCATTGGGGGATGTGTTGAATGATATCCAAAGCCGTTTTCAGGTTCGTCTGAAGTACGATATCGATACGGTGGGCAAGGTATTGTCCTATGCCGATTTCCGGATTCGGCCTTATTCGGTGGAAGAGTCGCTGACCAATGTGCTGGCTCCTTTCGATTTTAAGTTTGTAGCGCAAGGCGGCAATTTGTACAAATTGAAAAAATACGAGTATCCCCGTCGTACAGAAGCCGACGGGAAGAAATTACTTGGGTATCTCGATACCCTCTATACCGACCGGACTGCATGGGAACAGCGTAAAGCCTGCTTGCGTAAAGAGATTCGGGAAAAAATGGGAATCGATTCTATTCTGAACAAAAGAGTACGGGACCCGAAAACCATCTTCTCTAAGATTCGTAAGTTCGAAGGATATACCGTACAGAATTTTGCTTTGGAAACTTTACCGGGATTGTATGTCTGTGGATCTGTCTATGCGCCTCGGACGAAAGGAAAGCATGCCTTGATTATTTGTCCGAACGGGCACTTCGGCGGGGGACGTTACCGTGAAGACCAGCAGCAGCGTATGGGTACGCTGGCCCGTATGGGAGCGATATGTGTGGATTATGATTTATTCGGATGGGGAGAATCCACTTTGCAGGTAGGGGCAGCCGCCCATTGGTCCAGTGCCGCTCATGTCATTCAGGCCATGAACGGGTTGTCAATTTTAGATTATCTGCTTTCTGTCCGCAAGGATATCGATACATCCCGTATCGGAGTGAACGGAGGTTCGGGTGGCGGAACTCAGACTGTTCTTCTCACCGTCCTCGATGAGCGTTTTACGGCCGCTGCTCCTGTTGTCAGTTTGGCATCTCACTTTGATGGTGGTTGTCCTTGTGAGAGCGGAACACCTATTCAATTGGCTTGTGGTGGGACTTGTAATGCCGAAATGGCCGCTATGTTTGCTCCGATGCCTCAACTCATAGTTTCGGACGGTGGTGATTGGACAAGTAGTGTGCCTCGTTTGGAATATCCCTATCTGCAACGTGTCTATGGCTTTTATGATGCCGTTGGGAAGATTGAAAACGTTCATCTCCCTAAAGAGCGTCATGATTTCGGCCTGAATAAACGGAATGCCGTATATGATTTTTTTGCAAGGGTATTCAATTTGGATAAAACTCGGCTTGATGAAAGTAAGATAACCATTGAACCGGAGCAAGCCCTGTATAGCTTTGGCGCTAAAGGAGAATTGTTGCCGGAGACGGCTGTCCGTTCGTTCGACCAGGTAGCAGTCTATTTTGATAAGCCATTGTTCGAACGTCTTCGTTCCGATCTGGCTTTGGAGAAGAAAGCAGCCGATTGGGTCGCTTCTTTGAATCTGGAAGACGAGAAAAAGGCCGGATACGTGACTACCCTTATTTACAACCATCTTCGCCAGGTGCGTGACTGGCACGATACTCATCCTTATACCATTATTCCCGAGGGTATTAATCCGCAAACAGGAAAGAAGTTATCTGAACTGGATCGTCAGATGATAGCCGATTCGGCCATGCCTGCAGAGGTACACGACCGTCTGATGAAAGGATTGCACAAAGCATTGACGGATGAACAGGTGGAAGCGGTGCTCGATAGGTACACCGTCGGGAAAGTTGCCTTTACCTTGAAAGGTTACCATGCCATTGTCCCCGATCTGACCCGTGAAGAAGAAATGCATATTCTCTCTTTATTGAAACAGGCGCGGGAACAAGCCATTGATTACAAAAGTATGAAGCAGATTTCTGCCATTTTTGAGATCTATAAAACTCAATGTGAACAGTATTTGAACAATAACGGTCGTAATTGGCGTCAATTGTTTAGTAGCTATGTGAATCAGCGTAAAGCATCCAAAGAGAAGAAAACAGAATAAAAATCCGGTAGTTATCTTGACTTTTGTGAGAGTATATACTTTTGCCACATAAAGGTATATACTCTTATATGGTAATAATATACTCTTTTACAAGGTGAAAATATATACTTTTATATGCCTTGATTTTCAGTGAAATAACGATATTCCCGGGTTTATAATTTTGCAATGAACTGGTCCAGCATTTCCGGTGTTCCTTTCTGTCCTTGTAGTTTCTCGTAAAGTTTGTTTCTGGTAGTGGAAACTGCCGATTTAGAGCGTCCTACAATATATGCCATATTAGTGACGCTTATTGATATTTTCATCAGATAACAAATATGCAGTTCCATCGGACTGAGTTTTTTGCATAAGGCATATAAGGTTCCTGTGAAATTTTCGTAGGTGTCATCTATTGCTTTTTGTAATTCCGCCCATTCTTTTTCTGTTATACTTGAATTGGATTCATGATTTATTGAATGGAACCGGGCATAAATATCCGATTTGCGCAAAAGTATCTCTTTCGTTTCCGGTTGTTTGCGTTTTCTTTTTCTTTTGTATAAAATATATACTACTACCAACAGGAGTATTCCGATAGCTGTTAATTCCGATCGATACAAGTAGATACTCTTTTTCATACTTTCTTTTTCGGTATTATGTTTGACATGTAGCGCATTGATTTGCTGCATCATTTCTGCTTGTGTGGTTTTATGGATCGAATCTTGCCAATTCTGATTTATATGTAACAGTCGTAATGCCTCTTTATAGTTTCCGCAGGCTTCTTCTATCTCTGATAAGTGTAGGTAAGCATCTGCAGTGGTATAAATGTTTTCGTCGGCATCGATTATTCTTTGATAAAAGTATCGGGCAGAATCCGGATGGTTTAACTTTTGGTGTGTATATCCTCTATATAAATATTCTTCGGATATTTTTGATGACATGCTTTCACAATATACGATATGGATGAATGCAATTATGATAGATAATGATATGTATTTTTTCATACTTTATTTAGCTTTGTTGTATCGAAAAACTTTTTCTGATAGGAGGAAATGTTTTTGATAGTATTTCTGCCGAATTGAAACGAAAACCGAACAAAAACCGAACAGACTTATTCTTTCTATTTTCACATGTTCTTATATTTTTGACGTGTGAAGTAAAAAAATGTACTGAATCAATAATCAATTACTATGAAAAAACTTGCTCTGCCATTGATAGGGATATTATTTCCTTTGTCTGTTTTTTCTCAATTTTCTTTGGAAAGTTCTTCGACATTGCCACGTGCCAATGATACTATTGTAAAGCAATGCGTAGAATATCGTGACCCGGGCCGTTCGGGTGCCAATGTTTTATGGGATTTCAGTGAGTTGGAACTGTTGGACGATGCCTATACCATATCTTATGGGCAGATTGGCGACTCGTTGACGGGTATGGAGCATCGGACAACCTACTATTATGGTGTGTCTGGTGATTCTCTTTTCTTTCATGGCTATGAAAAGAATACTACTTGGATGAAGTATGTTCGTCCAGAGTTACTTTTGAAGTACCCGGTACACTATGGTGATTCCCTTCAATCTTATTATCAGGGGCTTGGTAAATATTGTACGGATCTGTCTCTGGATGTGATGGGAACTACGGATGTAAAGGCGGACGCTTATGGTTTTATGGTACTTCCCAGTGGAGACACATTACGGCATGTATTGCGCGTCCGTTCTTTTAAGCGCATGGCAGAAGGGTCGGATATACTCGATTTGCGTCGTTTTGAGCGATCTTTACTATCTCCTTTATTGCCGATTGACAGTATTGACTGTCGTCTCTCGAATGATACCGCTATATTGGAAATTGAAACATTTCGTTGGTATGCTTTAGGCTATCGTTATCCGGTTTTCGAGACGGTGCGTGGTGTTACAGTTAAAAACAAGGAATCGAAAGAGTTCTTTGCTTTTTCCTTCTTTTATTCTCCGCAGGAACATGCTTATTTAAGTGATGATATGGTAAACCTTGCCCTGCTGTCGGTAGAAGAAGTACGTTCGAGGGTAGAACATATGCTGAGGGAATGAATATTCATAAAGCGGGCAGCTATAATTTTACAGGAATGACGGATAATAATAGTCCGGTTTCTGCCGGATGTTTATTAATTGATAGGAATAATTGGGACAGTTTTATAGGAAATTTTGATAATGCGTCTCAAAAGACTAACGTAGTATCTGTTACAGTATCACGTACGTTATCTTCTCCCTCGAATGCGATGATTCGTCCGGCTTTTAATTTTATCTTAAATGGTTCAAGATTTAATTTCTTTAATAATAGGAGGTAATATTATGAATGATAAATATTTGAAAATTGTATTTTCCTTTTTGTTGCTCATATTTTCTTTATCTGCATATTCCCAAAAAGAATGTGCAGGCCAGATTAACTTGTATAATGACAAAGGTGAGAAGAATGGTTTTTGGCGAGAGCAGGTCGGTGGTTGGATTTATGAAGAATATTATAAAAATGGGGTAAAAGATGGGGTTTATCGTATGTATAATTCCAAAAAGGAATTGAGTTTCTTTGGTAGTTATGAGAATGGTAATATGTCTGGAATTTGGTATTATTTTGGGAATTATGGTCATTTGGAGGCGGATGCAAAAGATTTTGCAATTAATACAATTCGTATATCTTATAACAGTGGGCAAACGTGGTGGTTGCATAAATATAAGTGTCATTATAGATCGTATTATCCTAATGGGAATATTGAAAAAGAAGGTATGCTACTTTGTACAGAAGGTCCTTGGATAGATGACAGTGTTGAGTATGGTGAATGGAAATACTATGATGAAAATGGAAATTTGATAAAGACGAAGTTTATTGATGAGCTGGGAAGATCCCATTGAATATTATAAAAAAGTCGAATCTTAGCAGATTTTATGTATTGCTTTTGAAAAGTGGCTGTGTTATGCATTTAACATAGTTAATTGCTTTTTTATAAGTATTGTTTCCTCTTCGCAAAACATTAATATCTTAAGTGCAAGAAAGCGTATTCTTACCTAACAAAGAAAGCTGTTTAACATAGCCTTAATATTAATTTCCTGTACCAGTGAATCTGTCTTCTTTCTCTTTGGGATATGGTGGTTTGTTTGATATACAATGTTTTATATTGGAGCATTGCTTCCCGTAAAATCTTCTTGTCCTACTGATTTGAAAAAAGCAACTTTGCTTATACTTGTCAATATGACAGCTTCATGAACGTTCTATCCGGAAAACACGCCATACTTGTATTCCAATTTCAAATCTTGATGCTTATTTTATAGCTATGAATCTGATTAGAGTCAAAGCATTGAAAGTGGTAAATTTATAATAAGGAAGAATAACTACCGTAGGCATTTTCTAATAATAAAATGAGTACACCGAATTGCTTTGTTCGTTTATAAGTGTATATACTACAATAAATGGTTATTATGAAAAACAGATTTACTCTTTTTGCCATGTTGCTGATCTCAACTGGTATTTTGGCACAATCACCTGTTAAAGTTGATTTTAATAAAGACGAACGGGCTTTGGATGAAGTTCACGAACCGGGTTATGAATCTTGGGTTATCACAAACTGTGTAGATACTACTAAAGTAATTAATGGCATAAAAATTACAATGGCTAATGGAAAAGAATCTGACGGAGCCAGTTTAAAATCTCATTGGCATAAAGTAGGTATTCAGGCTCCTTATTATGCACGGTTGGTTAGCGATGGATTGACGGTGAATGGAGGAGATATGTATGCGGAAATAGATATGACGATAGAAGGTCTTGCGCCCGGCTCCCACTCTTTATTGACTTATCACAATACGCTGGATAGTCCGGATGACAAGACGTTCGGTATGATTGATGTCTTTGTAAATGGTGAGTTGAAAGTAGAAGGGTTGATGCAGTCGAACCGGGTGTTGAGTACGTATGACGCTGCTACTGCCTATGTCACATTCGATGTGAAAGAGAATGAACCGGTTGTGGTTACTTTCCGGTCGAACGAGGATAGTCCGAGCGATGCATCATGGAATATAGTGATAAACGGTTTCTGTCTCGATGTTCCCGATGCCGGTAAACAAGCAAAGTCTCCTTTTCCCGCAGATCGGGATTTGCATGCTGAAGTAGAAAATGGTAACTGTACATTGAAGTGGACAGCAGCTCAGAGTGCGGTGTTACATGATGTGTATTTGGGGACGGATTTGAATCTGGTTACGAATGCGGATAAGACTTCGTCTTGCTACAAAGCTTCTCAGACGAATACTACTTTTGACTGCACGAATCTTTATAGTATGAATACTTACTATTGGCGTGTGGATGAAGTGGAAGAAGACGGAACTGTGACGAAAGGAGAAGTATGGAGTTTTATGCCGTGTCAATTGGCCTTCCCCGGTGCAGAAGGGTATGGCCGTTATGCGCGTGGTGGCCGTGGCGGTAAGGTGGTCTATGTTACTAATCTGAATGATGCCGGTCCCGGTAGCTTTCGTGAGGCGGTAACGAATGGGAGCGGGCCTCGTACCGTATTGTTTGCTGTTTCCGGCATCGTTCGTTTGGAATCCAGAATAATGTCGAATGAACAAATAACCATAGCCGGGCAAACCGCTCCGGGCAAAGGAGTTTGTTTTCGGGCGGCTCCGATAGGGATTAACAGTGAATCAGTATGTCGTTTTCTGAGGATCCGCTTGGGAGGAGGAACTACTTATGACGGGCTGGGAATGGCCGGTACAAATCATAGTATTGTAGACCATTGTTCGGTTAGTTGGACAATCGATGAAGCATTCAGCTCTCGTGGAGCGAAAAATCTTACATTGCAGAGAACATTGATATCTGAAGCGTTGAATTGTGCAGGACATCAGAATTATCCTGCGGGAACGGAACACGGATATGCCGGAACCATTAGCGGACAAACCGGATCTTTTCATCATAATTTATTGGCTCATTGCAATGGGCGTAATTGGAGTGTGGGAGATGCGATTGACGGAAGCGGAACGTGGGTAAGCAAACTCGACGTATTTAATAATGTGGTTTATAATTATGGAAGTCGTGCTACCGATGGTGAAGTGCATAAATTGAACTTTGTGAACAACTATTATAAAAAAGGAGCGGCAACGACTGTCGGTCACATCTTGAAACTGGAAATTAAGGGATTTGGAGCGGGAACGGAACAGGCTTATTATTCTGGAAATATCATTGAAGATAAAAACGGAAATCTTCTGAATGACGGTACGGACAATCAGTTTGGACGTATATATACTTTGGATAGCGGTTCTTCCGAACCGACTTATGAGGTATTTCCCGATGAACCGTTTTTCCCCTCTTATGCCACTATACATACCGCCAAAGATGCTTATAAATCAGTCTTGTCTGATGTTGGTTGCAATCTTCCCCTTTTGGATGAACACGATCAACGAATCGTGCGTGAAACATTGGAAGGGTCTTATACATATGTCGGAAGCGAAACAGGGAAAAAAGGCTTGATAGATAATGAAGCGGATGCTGGTGGTTATGAGAATTATCCGGAAATAACAATTGATCTGGATGAATTTGATACGGATCGGGATGGATTGCCTAATTGGTGGGAAGAGATGTTCGGATTGAATCCGAATTCACCGGAAGGTGATTTCTCCGATTCAAATGCTGATGATGACAGGGATGGGTATACTAATCTGGAAGAATATTTGCATTGGATGGCTACACCGCATTACGAAGTAAAAACCGGAGAAACCGTTGAAATCGATTTGACGAAATATACCCGTGGATTTGAAAAGAATCCGGTTTATACAGTAACGAAGATAGATAACGGGACAGCGACTGTGGATGGCAACATCCTGAAGATAACTCCGGAAGAGAGCTTTGGCGGAATTTTTTACGTTGATTTTACAGTTACGGATGCCGAAGGCTCTGCCTGTACAAGAAATATTGGGGTGAAAGTAGGAGACCGGGCGGTAGGCGTTGAACCGGTATCCGATACCAGGCAATTTGCGGTTAATGCATATCCCAATCCTGTGACTGATTATTTATACGTCTCTACCGAGAGTACCGGTGATGCGAAGATTCAGGTCATGAATGCTTACGGAAACAGCGTGTTGACGGAAACCTGTAATGTATCTCCGAATGTAGCATGTAAATTGGATGTTTCGTTTTTGCCGATGGGCATTTATTTCTTGAAGATTCAGCAGTAAGGCTTAAGTGAAACCATTAAGTTTATTAAGAAGTAGCAGATTGTCTGAATTATTCAAAGATTCGATTGCATATGGAATATCGTTTGTCTATTTCTATTATAGCTTTATTGTGTACTGTAAATTTCGCTTTTGCAGGTGAAATATGGGTTTCCGTAACAGGAAATGACAAGCATGCGGGGACTCGGGAGATGCCTTTACGTACAGTAGCACAAGCACTGAAGCAGGCAAGGGAATGGCGTCGCTTATCCGATCCGGCGGTCGAAGGAGGAATTAATATTCGATTGGAACGAGGTATATACCCACAGGACGAGATACTGTTTCTACGTCCGGAGGATAGTGGAACGGAGGAGTCGCCTACAGTCATAGAGGCTGTGGAACCGGGAAAGGCGGTGCTTAGTGGGGGAATCCGCGTAACCGGATGGAAACCGGTTACAGATTTTCCTGCCGGGCTTCCGGAAGTTGCACGCGGAAAAGTGTGGGTGGCGGATGCTCCCGAGATAGGTAACCGGATATTGGAGTTCCGCCAATTATGGGTAAACGGAGAGAAAGCTATTCGTACGACTTGGCTTGCGCCGGGTGAGATGAAACGGATACTTGATTTCGATACGGAAAAAAGAGAGATATGGGTGCCTACTCCGGCTATAAAAGGGTTGGAAAATGAATCCCGGTTGGAAATGACGGTGCATCAGCGCTGGGCGATTGCTATCTTGCGCGTGAAAGATTGGGAGGTGCAGGGGGAACGTACCCGTGTCACGTTTCATCAGCCAGAAAGCCGCCTTGAGTTTCAGCATCCTTGGCCACAGCCGGTTATCGGAGGTGAGAAGGGAAATTCTTCCTTTACGTTGGGTAATGCAATTCGTTTGCTGGACCGGCCGGGGGAGTGGTATCAGGAGTATCCTTCCGGAAAAATCTATTATTGGCCGAAAGAAAATGTGGATCTTTCAACGACAGAAGTAGTAGCACCTGTATTGGAAACACTGTTGGAAGTGGATGGTTCTTTAGAAAGAACCGTTTCTTATATTTCATTTAAAGGGGTTAGTTTTGAATATGCATCCTGGAATCGTCCTTCTTTGTATGGGCATGTTACTTTACAGGGGGGGATGTATCTGAAGGATGCCTATAAGCTTGCTGTTCCCGGACTACCGGAAAAGGCGGAATTGGAAAACCAAGCCTGGATCGAACGTCCGGGAGCAGCTTTGCAAATTAGAGGAGCCCGGCAAATTAACTTTTCAGGATGTACTTTTAAACATTTGGGAGCCACAGGGCTGGATTATGAATGGGTGGTAAATAATTGTCGTGTAGAAGGATGTTTGTTCACCGATATCGGAGGAACTGCTTTGGCATTGGGAGCGTTCCCTGCCGGCGGTTTTGAGACGCATGTCCCTTATATGCCGGAAGATGAAAGAGAATATTGCTCTGACATTCGTATCGCCAATAATCTGATTACGGAAGTGACCAATGAAGATTGGGGATGTGTGGGTATCGGTGCGGGATACGTGCGTAATATGACGATCGAACATAATGAAGTGAGTTATGTGAACTATTCCGGTATCTGTGTCGGTTGGGGATGGACACCGTTGGATAGCGGAATGAAAAATAACCGGATTCATGCGAATTATGTACATCATTTTGCCTTGCAATTGTATGATGCCGGCGGTTTGTATACTTTATCCAATCAGCCGTCTTCGGAGATGACCGCCAATCGGATCGAACAGTTGGGAAATGCCCCTTATGCTACCAACGACCGGGCTTTTTATATTTATTTTGATGAAGCTACCGATGGATACCGGGTGAAAGACAACTGGTGTCCGGAACCCTTGTTTGATGCCAACCGTCCCGGTCCTGCTAATGTGTGGATAAACAACGGCCCGACTGTATCGGATTCAATAAAATCGGCAGCCGGACTGCAACCCGAATATAATTATTTAAAAGATAGTATCCATGAAACAAACTAATTATCATTTGTTCGATTTTCTGGATTTCGATACCGAACTGAAGACCGACGAATCCCTTTGGAAAGCTTGTAAACCTACTTCTATCTATGAAAGGGGGGGGGATATATATTTGACTGTTCCTTTTCAGAAACAAATGCTTTCAAACGATATGGCTGCGGACGTGAATGTTTCACGGAAAGAATATACCCTGAAAATCCGTTATTATTCGCCCCATATCCTTCGTTTATATACTGGGTTGGGAGAGGCCGATTGGGAGGAGGAGACAGAAATGTTGAAAATGGCTTCCGACGTTCGTAAGGTACCGCTGACAGTGAGTGAGGATCACGGTTTGTGGAGTGTATGTGATGAAGATGGTCAGTTGCGTGCCCTTATCAATTTGCGCGAACCTGTACTTGAGCATTGGAGCAATCTGCTTCCGCCCCCGCAGGAAACGTTGGATATTACTTTTTACCCGGATACCAAGAAGTCGGTCCGGCTCAGTGCCTATGATCATTTTTCTCCTCCGAGACATGATGCTCTTCCTTTGGCATATTGCACAAAGAACGGGCGTAAGGAACGGGCTACCGTTTCATTCGAATGTTTGCCCGATGAAGCATTTGCCGGTACAGGCGAACGTTTTTATAAGATGGATTTGAGCGGGCATACGCTTCAGTTGAAGAATCAGGACGGACAAGGTGTAAATAACCGCCGTGCTTATAAAAATATACCTTTCTATCTGTCGAGCCGGATGTATGGAGTATTTTATCATACCAGTTCACATTGTAAACTTTCATTAGCCGATCATTCTACACGCTCGGTACAATTTCTGAATGATCAGGCACAATTGGATGTGTTTCTGATCGGTGGAGATATGCCGGAGGAAATTCTTTACGGGTATCGTTGCTTGACCGGTTTTCCGCCAATGTTGCCGCTTTGGAGTTATGGAGTATGGATGAGTCGTATGACTTATTTTAGTGCGGACGAAGTAAATACTATTTGTGACCGTATGCGTGCCGAACATTATCCTTGTGATGTTATTCATCTGGATACGGGGTGGTTTAAAACCGACTGGTTATGTGAATGGAAATTTAATGAAGAACGTTTTCCGCAACCGGAGAACTTTATCCGGCGATTGAAAGAAAGAGGATACCGGGTGTCTCTTTGGCAATTGCCTTATGTGGCAGATGATGCCGAACAGATAGAGGAAGCGAAAGCCAATCGTTTTATCGGTCCGTTGACGAAGAAACAGGATACGGAGGGGTCGAACTTTTCAGCGCTCGATTATGCCGGTACTATTGATTTTACGTATCCGAAGGCAGTCGGATGGTATAAAGGATTGTTGAAAAAACTGCTCGATATGGGAGTGGTATGCATTAAAACCGATTTTGGAGAGAATATTCATATGGATGCGGCCTATTACGGCATGACACCCGAATTGCTGAATAATTTATATGCATTACTTTATCAAAAGGCAGCTTATGAAATTACCAAGGAAGTGACTGGTGACGGTATTGTGTGGGCGAGGGCTGCCTGGGCCGGTTGCCAACGCTATCCGCTTCATTGGGGTGGAGATTCGGCCAGTACATGGGACGGAATGGCAGGTTCTCTAAAAGGAGGGTTGCATTTCGGACTTTCGGGGTTTGCTTTTTGGAGTCACGATGTGCCGGGCTTTCACAGCTTGCCCGATTTTATGAATTCTCCCGTTTCTGATGATATATATGTGCGGTGGACGCAGTTCGGAGTTTTCTCATCGCACATTCGTTATCATGGGACCAGCAAACGGGAACCTTGGAGTTATCCGGCGATTGCTTCGATTGTAAAGAAATGGTGGAAACTGCGATATGCATTGATTCCTTATATTATGGAGCAAAGTGAAAAGGCAACCCGTACCGGCTATCCGGTATTGCGTGCATTGATTTTCCATCATCCGGAGGATAAGCTTTGTTGGCATATAGATGATGAGTATTACTTTGGTGATGATTTTCTGGTAGCTCCGGTTATGAATAGTGAGGGATACCGGGATGTTTATCTTCCTAAAGGAGAATGGGTAAACTTCTTTACAGGTGAATGTTTTGAAGGGGAGTGTTGGCTGAAGAAGGTAGACGTTCCTCTTGAAGAAATGCCTGTATATGTGCGTAGAGGCGCGACTATTCCGATGTATCCTGAAGAGGTGGATTGTACGGATGAGATGGATTTGAGTAAAAGCATATTGGTAAAAATAGACGATGCCTATAGGGGATTTTGGGCAGATCGTTAACATTCATAAAACATTGGCAGAGTGTATGAAAACTTGGAAAAGCAATTTAGAAGAGACCAAACAGCATTATTTGGATTGGTGGAATCATAAAGGAATCGTATTAAATATGTGGGAACACTTTCAGGAAGGAGTGGAACCGCATGCCGGGGTGGCAACTCCTCTCCCCCCCGTGGATCTGAATCAAAAATGGTTTGATCCGGAATGGAGAGCCGGATATCTGGATTGGTATGTGGCTCACAGCAGTTTGATGGCGGATATACTTCCCGTAGCCAATACGCAGTTGGGACCTGGTTCGTTAGCCGCTATTTTGGGAGGTGTGTTCGAAGGGGGAGAGGATACGATTTGGATACATCCCGATCCGGACTTCAAAGAGGATATTGTTTTTAATTCGGAGCATCCCAACTGGATATTGCATAAAGAGCTTTTGAAGGCTTGTAAAAAGAAAGCTGCCGGACATTACTATGTAGGTATGCCCGATTTGATGGAAGGGCTCGATGTGTTGGCCGCTTTAAAAGGTACAGACAAAGTTTTGCTGGATACCGTCATGCAGCCGGAGGTATTGGAACATCAGATGCAGCAAATCAATGATATCTATTTTAAGGTATTCGATGAATTATACGATATTATCCGTGAAGGAGATGAAATGGCTTTCTGTTATTTCTCATCGTGGGCACCGGGTAAGATGACTAAACTGCAAAGCGATATTTCGACTATGATCAGTGAAGATGATTATCGTCGTTTCGTGCAACCATTTATCCGGGAGCAATGTCGAAAAATCGAGTATACGTTGTATCATTTGGATGGAGTAGGAGCGATGCACCATCTGCCTGCTTTGCTTGAGATAGACGAACTGAATGCTATTCAATGGACGCCGGGGGTAGGCGAACCGCAGGGAGGCTCGCCGAAGTGGTACGATCTGTATAGAAAAATATTGGCTGCCGGTAAGAGTGTGATGGCTTGTTGGGTTACACTTGACGAGTTGAAACCCTTACTCGATGCCATCGGTGGTGACGGGGTGCATATCGAGATGGATTTTCATAATGAAAAAGAGGTGGAACAAGCCATGAAGATAGTGGAAGAGTATACGTCGAAAGTAAATTCGGAAGCTGTTGGCGAAACCGGAGAGAAGCAAAACTCCGTCAATGACACCGAGCTTGAGAAAATAAAGATCGACCGGGTTTCGGAGAAATCTGACGAGGCTCTGCAACCGTTGTTCGACGCTATTGTAGGCGGAAGGCTGGAATCTGCCGTGGAAGTGACGAAACAGGCTATTGCCGATGGGGTTGCTCCCCAGGAAATCATAAATAAATATATGATAAAGGCGATGGGAGAAGTAGGACAGCGTTTTCAGGACGGTAAGGCTTTTGTTCCCCAATTGTTGATGGCCGGTCGTGCGATGAAAGGTGCTTTGGAATTATTGAAACCATTGTTGCAAGGAACGGCTTCTACTACAATTGGTAAAGTTGTGATCGGTACGGTGAAAGGAGATTTGCATGACATCGGCAAGAATTTGGTAGCTTCTATGTTGGAAGGCTGTGGATTTGAAGTGATTAATATCGGTATAGATGTATCGTGTGATAAGTTTGTTGAGGCTGTGAAAGATAATCATGCGGATATTTTGTGTATGAGTGCGTTGCTGACCACTACCATGACGTATATGAAAGAGGTGATACATGCGTTGGAGGCTGCCGGTATTCGCAGGCAGGTTAAAGTGATGATTGGCGGGGCACCTGTCAGCCAGGGATTTGCCGACGAAATAGGGGCCGACGGATATAGTGACAATGCCAACACGGCTGTTTCCGTGGCAAAGGAATTGATGAGCCTTCATCGTCAATAGATAAATGATGTAGAACTTTTTATTTAATACCGACCGGAATGATGCATGTTAAATTTTTAGATACGCTGGATTGGGGTATCCTGATCACTTATTTTTTAATATTAGTAGCGATTGGAATATGGGCCAGCCTGAAAAGGAAGAAAGGGAGCAGTCTTTTTCTTGCAGAGAACTCATTGAAATGGCATCACATCGGTTTTTCCATGTGGGGAACCAATGTGGGGCCTTCCATGCTGATTGCCTCGGCCAGTGCCGGTTTCACTACCGGCATTGTATCAGGCAATTATGCTTGGTATGCTTTTGTATTTATTGCTTTATTGGCTTTTGTTTTTGCTCCACGATATTTAGGAATGCATGTATCCACTTTGCCGGAGTTTATGGGATACCGCTTCGGGCAGTCTACCCGTAATATTCTGGCTTGGTACACCATTGTTACTATTTTGATTTCTTGGCTGGCGTTGACTTTGTTTGCCGGTGGAGTTTTGATCCGGCAGGTCTTTGATATACCGATGTGGCAATCAGCATTGACTCTATTGGTTATATCTGCATTTTTCACGATGGCGGGCGGATTAAAGGCGGTGGCTTATACTAATGTATATCAAATGCTGTTGTTGATTTTTGTGTCGGCAACACTTACAGTTGCAGGAATATACAAGGTCGGGGGGATTGACGCACTGGTGGATGCCGTACCGGCAAATTACTGGAATCTGTTTTTGTCGAAGGATGATCCGGCTTTCCCTTGGCTTCCCATTATATTGGGGTATCCCATTATGGGGGTCTGGTTCTGGTGTACGGATCAGTCGATGGTACAACCGGTTCTGGCTGCAAAGAATCTGAAAGAGGGTCAGAAAGGAGCTAATTTTACAGGATGGTTGAAGATATTGGATGTTCCTTTGTATATTTTGCCCGGTATTTTGTGTCTGGCACTTTATCCGGAGTTAGCCAATCCGGATGAGGCGTATATGACTATGGTGACGAATTTGTTTCCGACCGGTATGGTGGGCTTGGTTCTGGCGGTGTTGACGGCGGCGCTGGTAAGCACTATCGGGTCGGCTCTGAATGCATTGAGCACGGTGTTCACAATGGATATATATGTGAAAAACTTCAACCCGGAGGCCAGTCAGAAGGAGATTATCCGTACAGGGCATGTTGTGACGTTGGTTGGTGCTTTGTTGTCTGTGGTTATTACAGTTGCCATCGATAGCATCAAGGGATTGAATTTATTCAATATATTCCAGTCTGTATTAGGATTTATCGCTCCTCCGATGGCAGCAGTATTTTTGCTTGGTGTATTTTGGAAACGTACTACTACGTTGGCGGCGAATCTGGCTTTGACCTTGGGAACAGTTTTCAGCATCGGAGTCGGTGTCCTTTATTTATGGGTATTTCCTGTCGGACAATATTCGTTTTGGCCTCATTTCATGATGTTATCATTCTATCTGTTTGTAATTATCAGTATGGGGATGGTATTAATCAGTCTGTTTGATAAACGTTCTTCAAAACAGGTGTTTGATATAAAACAGGTGATGGAGAAAACATCGAAAGGGGTGGTTGTGGCATGGGTATTGCTTGCTGTTGTCATGTTGGGGCTTTATCTTTTTTTCAATGGGCATTCATAGCCTGTTTAGTTATTTCTTTTTCCGGCGATAGCATGCATCGTAAGTACACAGACCGCAGGTATAGTCAACTTTATGTACGGCGGAACCGGTTCCGATGATTCCGCTTACCGATTTGATAGGAATCATCAGGCTGGAATCCGAGAGGTGGATACCACAAGGATGAGGGGATGGAAATAAGGAGAAAAGAAGATGCTGCTCGGAAACGTGCCATCCGCAATAGCCGGGACTGAACCGGTTGGTATGTTTCCACTCTTGGGAGGCAATGTACTTTTCTAATGCAAGCTCCATACAGTCTGCTGTCTTTTCGGCAATGACGCTACCTATTGTATCGGCAATATAGTTTTTTAAGGGATCGTTCTCCTGCCGTAATGTTTGTTGAAACCGCTCGAAATCGTAGCCTGCTGTGGCAACAAAAAAAACAAAACTTTCCGATTTTCTTAATTGCCGGGTTATGATCTTTCCTAAATGAAAGGTGATATGCTTCACGGTTAATGTCTCTTTCATTGTGTCTAATTGTCCGTTTATACTAAAAAAAAGAAAAGACGGACGGGCAATGGCGGAAATTTGTTTTAGTAACTTTTGTGTCTCTGCTTCTATTTCCGGCTCAGGAACCGTTTGATTGCCATATCCCATCATCTCGTAGATTTCGGATGATGAGACAGGCAAATCGGAAAGAGTGAGTTGTTGTTCAATCATTTTCTGGGTTATCTGTTTTGATTGAACTCTTTTAGTGCCTCATAAAAGGCATCGATGTTTTCAGATGGTGTACAAGGAGGAATATCGCAACCGGAAGAAAGGACGAAATTAGGGTACTTTTCGGTTTCTTTCAACAAGTGCAAGGTTTCCGCTTTCATCTTTTCAGGCGTAGCGGCCTTGAATAAACTTACCGGATCAAGATTTCCCATAGCTAATGTCCGGGAAGGAACTTCTTTCAATGCATCTGCCATGTCGATTTTATTCCCGAAATGGTAGCCTGCCGATCCGGTATAAACCATGGCTGCCGTACAGTTTCCGGTATTTCCGCAATTGTGTAGTATCACAGAGAAATATTCATCCTGCACTTTGTCGACTATCTCTTTAATGAATATGGACGAGTATTGCATACAATCCTCATTGGACAATAATCCGGCAGCCGGTTCGGCCATGATGACACCATTGGCTCCGGTAGCTTTCAGAGCCATGCAATAGCGGAGTATGAAGTCTGTACATTTGCGCAATAATGTGATGGCGGCTTGGGGATTGATATAAATGAGCATCATGATTTCGGACATGTCGTAAAGTCGTCCTGCTAATGAATAGGGACCTATGCAACCGGCAAATACAGGCCGGTCGGTAATGTGTCCCGCCGCCAGCATATTGGCTTTCAAATATTGGGGAATCCGTCCTTTGTTTAGAGCGGGGACTTCCAATGATTCAATGGCTGCTTCATCACGAAGCAGACGTCCGCTTACACTGGGAACTTCGTCTTCCGGAAAAACAATTTCCGCACCGAAAGCCTCTGCTTCTACCGTGAGATCCATGATTACCGTGACTGCGGCAGACGGGTATCGGTCGCACAGTGCCTGTATGGCTTCATAGTGTATTTGTCCGTTAGTGACGGCATCGCGTACAGTTTTATGAATGTACTCGATACCCGGGTGTGTCATGATGGGAATGGCACATCGTTGAGGGGTATCGATCTTTTCCTGTATCCAGGAATGCATGTTTATCTTTCCCATATCGTTTGATTTTACTTTTGCTAAAGGACGTATTATAAGCATCTCTTGTACTGTCTCTATTTACTTTTTTTATGCGGAATAAGTACAAAATACCGGTATTTGCGTCTATTCGATATAGAATTATACTACCACATATACATGAAAAGAATATCGATAAGCTTTTGCCTTTTACTGGCGATCTCTTTTGAGTGGCTTTCCGCACAGGAACATAAATTATGGTACGACCGTCCGGCTCAGGTATGGACAGAGGCTTTGCCTTTGGGAAACGGGCGTTTGGGTGCTATGGTATTTGGAAATCCGGCTGTGGAACAGTTACAGTTGAATGAAGAAACTCTTTGGGCCGGTCGTCCTAATAATAATGCAAATCCGGAAGGGTTGAAGTATATTCCGAAAGTAAGGGAATTGGTTTTTGCCGGTAAATACTTGGAAGCGCAAACACTTGCCACAGAAAAAGTAATGTCTAAAACAAATTCCGGTATGCCTTATCAAAGCTTCGGAGATCTGCGTATTTCGTTTCCCGGGCATACACGGTATCGGGATTATTATCGGGAGCTAAACTTGGATTCGGCCTGTGTGAAGGTAGGCTATCGGGTAGACGATGTTAATTACCTGCGTGAAATGTTTACTTCGTTTACCGATCAGGTGATCATGGTACGGTTGACAGCCGATAGACCCGGAAAGATAACGTTTAATGCCGTGTTGACTACGCCCCATCAGGATGCATTGGTTGATACGGATGGAGAATGTGTCACGCTCTCCGGAGTGTCTTCGTGGCATGAGGGGTTGAAAGGGAAAGTCGAATTTCAGGGACGTTTGGCCACAAGGGTACAGGGTGGCGCCGTTTCATGTAGAGATGGCGTTCTCACGGTGGAGGGTGCCGATGAAGCAGTTGTATATGTTTCGCTTGCCACCAACTTCATCAATTACAAGGATATCAGCGCTGATCAAGTGGAACGTGCCAGACAGTATTTGGAGAAGGCTATGCAAAAGAACTATACGGAAGCAAAGCAGTCTCATATCGATTTTTTCAAAGCGTATATGGATCGTGTCAGTTTAAATCTGGGAACGGGGAGTACGGAGCAGCTTCCTACCGATAAACGGGTAGAAAAATTTAAAACAACCCATGATGCCGGTTTGGTGGCCACCTATTTTCAGTTTGGCCGCTATTTGCTGATCTGTTCTTCCCAACCGGGCGGACAACCGGCCAATTTGCAAGGAATATGGAATGATAAACTTTTCCCTTCGTGGGATAGCAAATACACTTGTAATATTAATGTGGAGATGAATTATTGGCCTGCCGAGGTGACCAATTTGAGTGAACTCCATGAACCGTTGTTTCGGATGACGCGTGAAGTTAGCGAGACTGGAAAGGAGACGGCCGAAATCATGTATGGTGCGAAAGGATGGGTACTTCACCACAATACGGATATATGGCGGATTACCGGTCCTTTGGATAAAGCACCTTCGGGAATGTGGCCTTCGGGTGGAGCTTGGCTTTGCCGGCACTTGTGGGAGCGATATCTGTATACGGGCGATGTAGAGTTTTTACGTTCGGCTTATCCTATTATGAAAGAGGCGGGGCGTTTTTTTGATGAAACTATGGTGAAAGAGCCGTTGCATAACTGGTTAGTGGTGTGTCCGAGCAATTCTCCGGAGAACACGCATGCCGGAAGCGGTGGTAAAGCCACGACTGCTGCCGGGTGTACCATGGATAATCAGTTGGTATTTGATTTATGGACATCAATCATTGCTACTGCCCGGTTGTTGGGAGTCGATACTGAATATGCCAGTCATTTGGAAGAACGCCTGAAGGAGATGCCACCTATGCAAATCGGCCGTTGGGGGCAGTTGCAGGAATGGATGTTCGATTGGGATGATCCGGATGATATTCACCGGCATGTTTCTCATCTGTATGGTTTATTTCCCAGTAACCAAATATCACCGTATCGCACTCCTGAATTGTTTGACGCGGCACGTACTTCGTTGATTCATCGCGGAGATCCGTCTACAGGATGGAGTATGGGCTGGAAAGTTTGCTTGTGGGCACGTTTGCTCGATGGGAATCATGCTTATAAACTGATTACAGAACAACTGACTCTTGTACGGAATGAAAAGAAAAAAGGAGGTACGTACCCTAATCTGTTTGATGCTCATCCGCCTTTTCAGATCGATGGGAATTTCGGATGTACTGCCGGTATTGTGGAGATGTTGATGCAGAGTCATGATGGTTTTATTTATCTGCTTCCTGCTCTTCCGGATGTATGGGAAGAGGGAGAAATAAAGGGTATCGTGGCGCGCGGTGGCTTTGAAATGGATATCCGGTGGAAAAAAGGAAAAGTAGAGCAGGTAGTTATCCGTTCACGACACGGTGGAAACTGTCGGTTGCGTTCCTTGAATCGATTGACCGGAGAGGGGTTGCAACCGGCGGAAGGGAATAATCCGAATCCCCTGTATCGTACTCCTGAAATAGCGGCTCCATTGATTAATGTACAAGCTAAACTTCATGAAGTGAACTTACCTGAAACCTATTTGTACGATTTGCATACAGAGCCGGGAAAAGAATATAGGATTATTGGTAAATAAATCAGATGACAAATATGGATAAAAAGATGATTAAATGGATAATTCCTCTCTTGCTGATCGGAGGTTTCATATCCTGTACGAATGGTGGAAAAGAGGAAAAAGAGACTTGGAGTGTAAAAATGGCGCGTTCGGAGATACAACGTTTCCCGGAGCCCTGGATGATCGAGAAAGCAAAGAAACCCCGGTGGGGATATACACACGGACTGGTGGTAAAGTCTATGCTTGAGCTGTGGAAACATACAGGAGACAGTACTTATTACGAATATGCAAAGATCTATGCCGATAGTCTGATTGATGAAAGCGGAAGGATACGGACGATGAATTATCTTTCATTTAATATTGATAATGTGAATCCGGGAAAGATATTGTTTGATTTTTATGAACGCACACGCGATAGTCGGTATAAAATAGCGATGGACACGTTGCGCAAGCAGATGGCGGAACAACCCCGTACCCGGGAAGGCGGTTTTTGGCACAAACAGAGGTATCCTCACCAAATGTGGCTGGACGGCATTTTTATGGCTTCTCCTTATCTGTCACAATATGGGACGGTGTTTGGTGATACGACAGTATTTGCCGATGTCGTGAATCAGATCACTTTGATAGCCCGTAAAACGTATGATCCTGCCACCGGATTGTATTATCATGGCTGGGACGAAAGCCGTGAGCAGGCTTGGGCTGATAAGGAGACGGGGTGCTCACCGAACTTCTGGAGCCGTAGTATCGGTTGGTATGCTGCTGCTTTGGTAGATGTACTCGATTATCTGCCCGGAAAAACGGCCGGAAGAGATACGATATTGACGTTGATCAACGGTCTGGCGGCTTCATTAGTAAAATATCAGGATCCGGTGACGGGCGTGTGGTATCAGGTAATCGACAAAGGTGGCAGCGAAGGAAATTATTTAGAGTCTTCGGCTACTGCTTTATTTGTCTATTTCTTTAGTAAGGCTATTCGTGAAGGATATATCTCTACGGATTATAAAACGATGACAGACAGGGCTTTCAACGGTATGTTGAAGGAGTTCATCAAAGAGGAGCAGGATGGCTCTTATACGATAACGAATTGCTGTGCGGTAGCCGGGTTGGGTGGCGAACCGGTATATCGGGACGGAAGTTATGAATATTATATATCTGAACCGGTTATTGAGAACGATCCTAAATCCGTAGGAAGTTTTATTCTTGCGGCTATCGAATATGAAAAGTTAAACCATAAATAATTACGTAATATAACAACTAATGGATAAAAAAGAGTTTTTTTTTAGCTGGCTGGTTTTATTGGCTTTGTCTTTATTCGGTGAGAACGTTGCTGCGCAAAAGAAAGGAGAACGGTTGCCATGGGAAAATGGGAGGTTGGTCGTTTCGGAAGAGGGACGTTATCTGAAACATGAAAACGGAACACCGTTCTTCTGGCTGGGAGAAACAGGATGGTTGCTGCCGGAATGTCTGAACCGGGAGGAAGCCGCTTATTATCTGGAGAACTGTAAACAAGCCGGATATAATGTGGTGCAGATACAGACCATGAATCAAGTTCCTTCCATAAATATATACGGTCAATATTCATTGCCTGATGGGTTTAATTTCAAAAACATCGACAAGAAAGGAGTTTACGGCTATTGGGATCATATGGATTATATTATCAAAACAGCCGAGAAGAAAGGAATTTATATTGGTATGGTGTGCATTTGGGGGACACCTGTCGATGACGGATTAATGAATGTGAAAGAAGCACAGGCCTATGGGAAATTTCTTGCAGAACGCTATAAAGATGCACCCAATATCGTCTGGATGATCGGTGGAGATATACGCGGAGATGTGAAGACGGATGTTTGGGAAGCGTTGGCCCGTACTATCCGGGACATTGATACTCATCATCTGATGACTTTCCATCCACGGGGAAGAACCACTTCGGCTGCATGGTTTAATAATGCGGACTGGTTGGATTTCAATATGTTTCAGAGTGGGCACAGGCGTTATGGACAACGTAAGGGAGATGGTGATTATCCGATTGAGGAAAATACGGAAGAGGATAACTGGCGTTTTGTAGAACGCAGTATGGCTATGAAACCTATGAAACCGGTGATCGACGGTGAGCCGGTCTATGAAGATATTCCCCAGGGACTTCATGATCCGAATGAGACTCGCTGGCATGATGGTGATGTGCGGCGTTATGCTTATTGGTCGGTTTTTGCAGGTTCATTCGGGCATACTTATGGTCATAACGATATTATGCAGTTCATTAAACCCGGAGTGATCGGTGCTTTTGGAGCAGACGGTTCTAAAAAGACATGGGTGGATGCATTGAAAGATCCCGGATACAATCAGATGAAATATTTGAAGAATCTGATGTTGAGTGTTCCCTATTTCGAGCGCATTCCCGATCAGAGTGTGATTGCCGGAGTAAACGGTGAACGTTATGACCGTGCCATAGCCACTCGGGGAAATGATTATCTGATGGTCTACAACTATACCGGCCGTCCGATGCAGATCGACTTGACCAAGATCAGTGGTGCAAAGAAAAATGTATGGTGGTATAACACCAAAAACGGAAAGTTGACTTACATCGGCGAATATGATAATAAGATAACTACTTTCCAATATGATGCCGGCTATATGAGTGGTAATGATCAGGTACTTATTGCGATCGATACCGATAAGAATTATATTGGAAAGGATTGGAGGACACTTGAACAGTGATTGTAATTAGTAGTCAAGAAAGTAGTCAAGTAGTTAAGTAGTCAAGTAGGATGGATTTATTCTGTGGATCGTTGTTTAATAACAGATTATCAATTATTTGTTTATCTCTTATCTCCTACTTTTGCTTAGCCACTCATTTACTTGATTACTTAATAACTCACCGGTCTATCTCCTACTTACTACTTAACTACTTGACTACTTAACTACTTTCTTGACTTTTTATAAAACATCGAATTATGAACAAATTTTTTTATTCCCTCTCTTTGCTATTGTTTTTTTTTCTATGTGAAGAGTTACGGGCGGATACGGTTATTACAGAAATCAGAACAGAGCAGTTAGTGGCACCGGTGGGTATCGATGCTCCGGCTCCCCGTTTGAGTTGGCAAATTACGTCGACGGAGAGAAATGTAATGCAAACGGGTTATCATATTCTGGTGTCTTCTTCACCGGAAAAATTAAATAAGAACGAAGGAGATCTTTGGGATTCCGGCAAAGTGCAGAGTGAGGATTCTCAATGGGTACCTTATGCCGGAAAGCAATTGAAAAGCAACATGCGTTGTTATTGGAAAGTAAAGAGTTATACTACTGCCGGTGAAACCCCGTGGAGCACCTCTTCCATGTGGACTATGGGGTTGCTTTCGGAAAACCGTTGGAAAGGTGTTTGGATCGGTATGGATAAAGCTTTCGAGTGGGATAGCGAGACACAATGGAGCAGATTGAGTGCGCGTTATCTTCGTAAAGAGTTTATGGTGGGCAAACCGGTAAAGCAGGCCACTATCCACATTGCCGGACTGGGATTGTACGAACTGTTTATAAACGGGCAAAGAGTAGGAGAGCAAGTATTGGCACCGGTTCCTACAGATTACCGTAAAACGATTCTTTATAATAGTTTTGATGTCACTTCATTGCTTACACAAAATAAAAATGCGATTGGCGTGACATTGGGTAACGGTCGTTTCTATACGATGCGTCAGAATTACAAACCTTATAAGATCGCTAATTTCGGATACCCTAAAATGCGTCTTAATCTGATCGTGGAGTATGAGGATGGCAGTTCGGAAACCATTGCCAGTGATTTAAGTTGGAAACTGACGGCTGACGGTCCTATCCGCAGTAATAATGAATATGATGGCGAAGAATATGACGCCCGTAAAGAAATGGATGGCTGGAATAAGATAGGATATGATGATGCGTCGTGGTTGCCTGTTCAACGGGTGAGTGTTCCCACAGGTACATTGCGGGCGTCCATGACGCCTAATATGAAAGTGGTAGATCGTATCACCCCTGTGGCCATTCATAAAATCGGTGAAAAGTATATCTTGGATATGGGACAAAATATGGCCGGCTGGATACGAATGAAAATAAAAGGGGCGGCAGGAGACAGCATCCGGCTTCGTTTTGCCGAGTTATTACAACCCGACGGTGAATTGTATATGGACAATCTGCGGGATGCCCGGGTGACTGATACGTATATATGCCGGGGGATTGAAAAAGAAACGACATGGGCACCTCGCTTTGTTTATCATGGTTTTCGTTATGTGGAGGTGACGGGGTATCCCTCTCCCGAGTTAACTGATTTTACAGGTGAAGTAGTAAGTGACGAGATGGAGCATTTGGGAACTTTCTCTTGTTCTGACAGTACGTTGAATCGGATTTACAGGAATGCTTATTGGGGGATTCTATCCAATTATAAAGGAATGCCGGTCGACTGTCCGCAACGTAATGAACGTCAGCCTTGGCTGGGCGATCGGGTAATGGGATGTTGGGGAGAAAGCTATCTGTTCGGGAATGGTCCGTTATATGCCAAATGGGCAAAAGATATTTGTGATGCCCAGCGTGAAGACGGTTGTATCCCTGATGTGGCTCCGGCTTACTGGAATTATTATTCGGATAATATGACGTGGCCCGCAGCTCTTTTACTTTCTTGTGATATGATGTATACGCAGTATGGCAATAAACAGCCGATAGAAAGGCATTATGATGCCATGAAACGTTGGTTGAAACATATGCGTGAGGAGTATATGACGGAGGATTTTATTCTGACAAAAGATAAATATGGTGACTGGTGCCTTCCACCGGAATCATTAGAATTGATCCATAGTCGGGATCCAGAGCGTAAGACGGACGGCTCATTGATTGCAACGGCCTATTATCTGAAGATGTTACAACTGATGCATCGTTTTGCTTCAGTGCAGGGCTTGGAAGAAGAAGCCCGCCAATGGGGAGCATTGGAACGGAAGATGAAAGATGCTTTCAATGCCCGTTTCTTGACAGTAAAAACGGGAACTTCACCCGTGCCAGGTCATCCGCTTTATCCGGATAGCATTTATTATGGCAATAATACAGCTACTGCCAATATCTTGCCTTTGGCTTTCGGGCTGGTACCGAAACCATATATACCGGAAGTAGTAAAGAATGTGGTGACTGCTATCATTACCAAAAATGGGGGGCATATCTGTTGCGGAGTGATCGGAGTGCAGTGGTTATTGCGTGAGTTGACTCGGAAAGGTTATGCCGATGTCGCTTATTTGCTTGCTTCAAACCGGACTTATCCCAGTTGGGGATATATGGCGGAACAAGGAGCTACCACTATCTGGGAGTTATGGAATGGAAATACGGCTCGTCCGGAGATGAACAGTGGCAATCATGTTATGTTGTTGGGCGATTTACTTTCTTGGTGTTACGAAAGTTTGGGAGGAATCCGGAGTAGCCGTCAGCAGGTCGGTTTCAAGCAGATTGTGATGAAGCCCGGTTTTGAGATACAGGGTGTGAGCCGGGTGAATGCTTCTTATAAAACTCCTTACGGGGTGGTGGAGAGCCATTGGAACAAGACGCTGACTCATCTGCAATGGGACATCACTATTCCTGTCAATACCACGGCTGAAGTCTACTTTCCCGATGGAAAAGTGGAGACATTGGGGTCAGGGACTTATCATTACGATGTGGAGATACCTACCCGGCACAAGGCTATTTTGAAGGATCAGTTCTTGTATGAACAGGCCGCCTTTCCCGAATGTCATGGAGCAACTGTTGCCGAGACTCCGAAAGGAGATCTGGTAGCTGCCTTTTTTGGCGGAACGAAGGAAAGGAATCCTGATTGTTGTATCTGGGTTTGCCGAAAAGTAAAGGGAAGTGATGTGTGGACGCCTCCGGTAAAGGTGGCTGATGGGGTAATTACACCGACTTTGCGTGAAGCCTGCTGGAATCCTGTGTTGTTTCAACTACCGAAAGGCGAGTTGATGCTTTTTTATAAAAGGGGAGATAAGGTAGCCAACTGGACGGGATGGCTGATACGTTCTAAAAACGGTGGCAAAACTTGGAGTTCTCCCGAGAAGTTGCCGGACGGTTTCTTGGGACCAGTGAAGAACAAGCCCGAATATATCAATGGACGCATTATCTGTCCTTCGAGTACAGAAGGTGAGAACGGGTGGAGAATTCATTTTGAAATTTCGGACGACCGAGGGAAGACTTGGCGTAAAGTAGGACCATTGGAAGCTGATCTGGCTTTATTGACCCAGCATCAGGGAGGGAGTAATGCTGGTAAAGCAGAAGAGGAAGATGATCCGGAAGGCGGAGAGGTGGTTCGTGACAAGAATCTGAAACCTATTTATGCTATTCAGCCGAGTTTGTTGAAGCATAAAGACGGTCGTCTACAAATCCTTTGCCGTACCCGGAACGGAAAATTAGCGGAAGCCTGGAGCGCAGACAATGGGGACTCATGGACGAAGCTGCGGTTGACGGAGGTGGTTAACAATAACTCCGGTACGGATGCTGTCACGTTGAAAGACGGTCGTCACCTGTTAGTATATAACGATTTCGGAGCACTGCCGGGAACCCGTAAAGGAGTACGTACTCCTTTGAGCGTTGCTATTTCCGAAGATGGAATGACTTGGGATGCTGCGGTTGTATTGGAAGATAGCCCGATAAGCCAGTATTCTTATCCGTCCGTGATTCAAGGTAAGGATGGTAAGGTCCATATTGTATATACCTGGCGACGCCAGCGAATTAAATATGTAGAATTAGACGTTGATCAATTATAATAAAAAATAAAGCCTCTCCCCAACCCTCTCCGTGGGAGA